>CANQHU010000009.1 GCA_947623945.1 uncultured Clostridia bacterium
TCAACATCAAAAATATAAACACTATTAGGATTTAAAAATAAATCTTTAATTTTACTTTCAACCATCATATCACCTAATCCTTTTTAATTTTTCTTAACTGTAAAACTTGTCCTTCAGTTAAACAATAATTTTCAATAAAATCATCTTCTGCATAATTATTAGTCTCTACTATCTTTTGTTCTTCTCTTGGGATACTTTGAGTTTTATAAACCAATTCAATATTCTTCATTCTAAAATCAATAATATTTTTATTATTTATACAATCAACTAAACTCTCATAAAGATAATTATAAATTTTCATTTTTTTGATAATTTTTATTTTTTCTTAAAAGTATTCGCTCCTGTCTACCACTATTTAACCATTTCAATTCTAATTTTTGAATTTGTTCATTAATTTTATCAGCTTTTTTATTTAATTCATTTAAAGATAAATTTGTTATTTCATTATAACTTATAATATCTTCACTATTTTTAAAATATTCAACTTCTTCTTTACTTTTAAATTTTATAAAATCATCCTCATATGAACAAGTAGGAATTTCAATAAAATATGGAACTGGAAAATTTAACAAATCTTTGGCTTCAACATAACATTTATATTTTTAAATATTTTCATTTCTATTTAGTCCTTTCTATATTAAAAATTTATGAATAAAAGAACATTATTTAGATTTATTTTATGTTATATTCGAAAAATACGAATTTGATACCAATCTGGTGCCGATTAACAGAGCATACATACATTCCAATATCTATATTCATTATATTCATAGAACATAGAAAATAAAGCATTTTTTATAATTTGTCCAAAGTTTGAAATGATAATAAAATTATCTTTTAAACGAAAACAAGACCAGAATAAGACCACGGGGCTTGACAGTATTTATGCTAGCTGGATATGTAAACCTTTCACAAAATAATTTTTGATATAGCAAACATTTGTTTTACTTTTTTGGAATAATTTGGTAATATATATGTATGCTGTAAATCTAAACAGAAAGGTAGTTTTTATTATGAATAATTTAGAAAATATTAAATATTTATATTACATTTTAAAAAAAGATGAACTAACAGACAAGTTCATCTCATATCTAAAACACAATATATAGTCTGAAGCATTACAGCTTCTTTTTTTAATCATCACAATTGCCGTTTTCACATCTCTCAAATCCGGCCCAGTCTAAAATTGAACCATATTCATCAGCTTCTTCTTGAGAAGTAGTAACAGTTAATTCACAACCACTACATAAAAATATGCAACATAATAAAAATATTAATAACTTTTTCATAACTATTTTTTTTCATATAGCTTACGTCTAATATCGTGTAAAATTTGAAATAGTTCAGCTATAGCTATAAATGTAAAACCAGAAAACAAAAGAACTAATAAAGAAGCAAAAGCAATCGGGGCAGAATCTTCGGCTAATACGCAAAAGCAAATGAAAGCTAGAAAAAATATTATACCAGCAATGATTTTAAATGCCGTGCTTGTATTATTAAATTCATTTTTTATTTTTACCTTATGATTTTGTGTTCTTTGTTCATCATCCATAGTTTGTACTCCTTTCCACCTAAAGAATATCATATTTAAATTATTTTGTCACGGTTAAACTGTGACATTTGGTATTATTTTTCATTTTTAGGGTAAACTATCTAATAGAATTGGTAGGTAGTAGTATGAAGTTTAAAGCCAATGAATACTCTAAAGGAGATATTATTAAATTTATAAGACAATGGACAAATTTAACTCAAAAAGATTTTGCTAAAAAAGTTGGCAAATCTAAAAGAACAATTGAAGATTATGAAAGCGGAACAACAAATTATAATATTCAATTCTTAAAAGATATAGCTAATAAATTTGAATTAGACATTATAATAAGCAAAAAACGATAAAAGGATAACTACATTTGAGCTATCCTTTATTTTTATTCTATTACAATTTGGAATTTAGTAACGTTTACGCCATAGACACCCGCATAGCCGTCTTGACCATTTGTGGTCTCAGTATCATGTTGAAATGAATAGTTGTTGACTTTATATTTAGCCTTTTTAAAAGGTCTTATATCATCAGGTGTATAGTAATAAACTTGAATTGCATCAATTTCACAACCATTGCCTGCATAACCATTTTTAATATCGTTTATATTGTATCCTGTTACCCATGGCAACCAATTACCACCTCTAACATGAACTCGATATTTAATAGAGCCTTTATCTACTTTAATAGCGACATCGGTTATAGGACTATTTTCATATCCAGCATAATCAGTTAAGTTTTTAACTTCTGTTAACCAACCATGTTTTTTAGTTTTAACTCTGTAAATAACATTAACATTTTTGCTGCTTGGCGTTGGTGTAGGTGCATTATCACTAATTGCTTTTGTTAAATATGGTTCAGGATTAATTCTTGATGCTGAACCATGATCGGTTGAAACTTCAAAATGTAAGTGTCTACCATCTGCATCACCACTGTCACCAATAATTCCAAGTACTGTATTTTCATCAACTACTTGCCCAACTTTAACTGCAACAGTGCCTTTTCTTAAATGAGCATATCTTGAATACATTCCATTTCCATGTTTAATACATACATAATTGCCCCAACCTGTTGAACCTTCATGTCTATTTAATCCATCTATTGCGTCAACTACTGTTCCTTTGCAATTTGCATGTACTTTGTTTTGACTTTCATCTGTACGCCAACCTAAATCGACACCTCTATGGTCACCTCCAAAGTGTTGTGTTATTCTTTGACTTGATTCATTAATTACTCTATCCATATTTTAATTACCTTCTTTCTTATTATAACTATTACTTGATAACATTAATAAAGCCCCTAAAAATGTATCTAAAGCTGTTATTGTTCCAACAACTTCCTCACCATATGGCAAACTCCATATACTTGCTAATGCGAAATATAATGTGCCTATTGCTGGTAATACAATTTGAGCTACATATTTTAAAATATCGTAAGTTTTGTTTTTCATTCTTTCACCTCTTTTCCCATTGCCAATGTCTCATCTTGAAGTATTACGTTTTCACATAATTTTTTTGTATAAGAGTCATAGCCTGCTGATAAATACATATCACAAACTTCTGCTCTTTCTACTTTTGGAATTTCTTTATTCCAAATTATTGATTTTTCTGATAATCGCATTGCATTATCCAATTTTTCGTTTTGGTCATCGAATTCTTTTATAATTCTATTAAAGTATCCAAAACAACCACCAATAAAAGTTATAATTGCTATTATTGTACATATTTGTTTCCAATATTTTTCTATCTTTTCTATAATAATTACCTTCTTTCTATTTAGTTCTTCTCCAAAAATATACTGTAATATAAGGTTGTAAATTATTGTGTGCATTATTACTACCAACACTACTGTGGGTATGTGTTGCATCAATATCTAAGTATCCCCATGCGTTAATAGCATCATCTTCTTTAGAATACCTTGCAAGTGATTTTTGCCTAAATGAAGCTATTCCAGATGTTTCGCTTCTAAAATCGCCTAAATATATACCAGCAACTGTACCTTTTAAAGTTTTGCTTCCATGGTCATGGCTAGGTAATTCAGACACTGTCATTTTATGTGTTTTTTCACCGCCAGTTTTAAGAACACTATTAAATTCACTTTCAGATGTATTTACACCTACTAATGTTCTTCCTTGACCAAATGCAACCCAAGTTCCACCAAGAAAGGTTTGAGGATTGGTATTTGTTGCGGTAATATACACTGCCCCAACAGGAAACATAATATTAAAAATATTTTGACCATCAATTTGCACTTTTCCAGCATTTGTTTCATTATATGCTCCCATAAAGCTAATTCCTTTTTTGTGATATGCAATATGTGGTTTACCACCAGTTAATGTTACTGAATAAATATAAGAACTTAATTCATCTTTAATTGTAATTTCTACAATATAAGCATTTTCAATATTAAATCCTTCATTTGTATCTCCACGTATTGCTCCACTAAAAGAAAATTTTCCCCCACTTGCTAATGTAGGTTTGATATCAGTTACACCATTAGTCCATGTACTACTTGTAGAAATTCTATAGCGATAACTAGCAGACAAAATTGAGTTTGTTTTAGTACCAAAATTTCCACTCCAAATTGAACCACTATATGATAGAATAACTTCCTCACTAACACCTTCTTTACGTGCAACTGTGGAATTAGAATTTATAAAAGGTTTAACATAAGGAATAATATTTCTAGCTACTTTTTGAACCAATTTAGATTGTGTTCTACTGTCTATTGCATAAACACTATATGTTCCACTTGATACGCTATTTAATTGTAACGACACGTCTGAGCTAGAACTATAATTTGCTTCAGTAGTGGAACTCCCAATTGTTAAACGGTATTTTTTCATTGTTGCTGAATTATTTGCAACAGCTTTATCTGATGCTGAAATTGTTGCCTTGATATTTGAAAAACCAATTATGCAATCTTGATTATTACCTGTTAAAGCAACTGTTTTGGAATTAACATCTTCAAAGCTGAAATTTTTAAAAGTTGGTATTGCACTACTTGCTATTTTATAAGTTCCACTTATTGTACTTACTGTTTGGCTTGAATAAACGCAATAATAAACAGCACTACCATTTGGACTATTTGGAATACTACTATATAGTGTACTAGCTGTTGGAGTAAAACTAAGCTCTGTACCAGTTGTAGAACCTTTATATAATTCTTTTCCACTTGTATTGTTTTGTTTCATATAAACTGTTGCATTTCTTTTTAAAGGATTATATAAAACCACTTTTTGACTACCACCAATAGTTAAATCTTTAGTACTAATTGAAGATATATAAGGATATTGATATGTAGTTATAGATAATGCACTACTATCAGTTGTAAGTTGACTATCCTTTCTTCTTACACGTGTCTTTACCTTGTAATTAGTATTAGCTTTTAACCCACTTATAGTATATGTACCACTTGTACCATCAGTAACATTTAATCCCGTCCAATTACTACCATTATTTGTAGAATAATATATATAATCTACTGTTGCATCAGAAACCCATTTCATAGAAATAGATGTTTCAGTTTTGCTTGTCATTGATTGAGAAACAGTGGCATATCTTGGTATATTAGTAAGTTTTAAGCTTCCGCTTAAACTTGCATTACCTGGTGTATATGATGCAGAAGATGATTGTGAATATGAACAATCAAATGAAACAGTCTTTGAACCATTTGCATCATGTTGTATTTCTAAACTTCCACTAGCCCAAGTAACAGTTTGACCACCGTTGCAACTTCTTTGAGCATATTGACTATATACTTGTGTACCATTAATATGTGCTGTAATTGTTGAACCTATTGTAGAAAAAGACCATGAGGCATCAGCACTTAATTGTATTGACCAATCTACTATCGTTTTATTAGTACTTATATAATTACTTGGTACTCTCTCATTAATATTAAATATTAATGTATGGTGTCCATTGGAACATCTTTTTGTTGTTTTCATTTAACACTATACTCCTGTTACAGCATCCCATATTTGGTTGCCAACTTTTTGTCTTATAATTCCTACAATTTCAGCTTCATCTTCAACTACAGCTTCTTTAGTAGTCATTCCTTTATTCGTAAATTCGGTTATCATTTTATCCCCATTTACGGATTTAAACCCCATAATTTCTGGTGTTGCTACGAATTTAGTATCACTTGTTGATGATGTGATTGTAATACCTTTTCCTATATTTACAGTATCAGTTCTTGTTTCATTAGCATTTTGTGAATATGCAAGTTTTACACTACCAGCATTACACATGATGTCATATATTTCTATTGAGTCATCAATATCAGTTATAAATTCTATTTTTAAATGATTATCTGATATATTAATTGGTTCTATTTTATAAGTCCCATCTTCATTTTTAATTCCAGTTTGAAATAATGCGAAATTAGTGCTATCTAAAGCATATTCTTGACCATTTATTTGAACCTTAACATTTGCTAAAGAATTAGTTATCTTATAATAAAAACTTAAAGTATAATTTCCATTTGCTACATTTTGTTCTTGATAAAAATTACTTTTTTTAATTTTAATTGAATATCCATTAGCTGATTCACTATTTATTAATCTTTCAGCACTTCCATACCAATATTCATATTCTTGACCTTCTTCAAGGACTTCTTTTGCACTAAAATCAGTATTTCTTAAAATGTTGTTACCACCAGCTTCACTAAAAGTATTAGTAACACCACTTGCTGAATTAAGTACCATTTCCTCAACTTGCGTTCTTTGATAATAATTATGTTCTAAATTATCATTTGTATTTTGTATACTTGTTTCATTTTGCTCCATTCTAGCTGTTATATCATCTGTATTTAATTCTAATTGTGTTATTTTAGAACCTTGTTCAGTATTTTCAGTTATTAAAGCATCAATTATTTTTTTATCTTTATATACATTAATTACAGTTTGGTTCAATTTTTCTCTTAAAGATACATCGCTTTTAATATTTGTTTGTTGTTTTGTTAAAGCTGGGCTTTCAATAACACTTTTAAATGTACCATCATAAGTGAAAGTATGTTTTAATACATAAGTATCAAAATAGTTGCCATTATCATCTTCAACTGTAATTTTATCCCCTGCATTTAAATATGGTAACCCATGATATGATTCTATTTTGCAATCATAATAAGTTAATCCTTTAATATTATTCCAAATACTATCTAAAACAAGTTGCCTAAGTTCAGGTGTATATAAAAATATATTATCAACTATTGAAAATTCTGTTTCACCATTATTTTTAATACTTTCGTCATCTTGAATTGTAACATTTTCGCCTTCAATTTGACTTTCTTTAATTGAAAATGAATTAACAGGACCATATATTTGATTTTTAGTTAACAAAGAATAATCATTTTTAGTTAATGTTACACTTGACTCTTTGCTTAGTTTTCTAAATACCAATTTATTACTATCTTTACTTATTATTCCTATAGAACAAGCTAATTCTAATATATCGCTTAAAACATCTTTACATTTATAATTTTCAAAAATATTTCCATTAACAGGAAAATCATTATTTTCAAATTCTAAATTATCAATTTCAAGACCACATTGATTACACAAATCTTGTAATACATCTGACACAGTTGCTGAAGTAAAATCCTCAATTGTACATACATAATTATCATTTAATTTATCTAAATAATCATATCCTTTATATTCGCCTAAATTGACTGTTTCCTCATCATTTGGTTTATCTATTGTATATTTACCTAATTCAATATATTCTTCACTATCATCATCATATTTAACGCCTACATTAACATCTACATCTTTACCATATAAACTAAATTTATCATTTATTTGAATATCAGTAATATCATTAACATCTAAGTAATCATTATTGGCATCTTTGAACATAAACCTAACATATTTTGCATCTACATTATTAAATGTATATGGCAATTTATGATATCCAGACTTACTTATTAAATTATCATTTTCATCATAGAAGAATAAATATACATCTGTTGCTCCGTTTAAATCTATGGTGTATGTACTTTTCTCTATTGCAAATTTTTCAGTATTTCTTACTTTATTTGGAACATATGGTATATATACAAAATTTTCAGGTGTTATTGAAGTATCTTCTAATACAGATAGTCTAAATGTTATTGAACCACTTTGTCCTGAGGTAAAGCTTGCAAAAGTCCTTAGGCCAAATGAATGAAACAATTTACTAAAGCTAGCTTTAGTAGTTAAAATTTTTGTTTTTACATCACCATTTTTTAAATCTTCAAAACTATAACTCATTCCAGTGCTAAATTGACCAGCGTCTTCAATATTACTTATTGCATTTAGTGTACCAGTTCCTGATATTTCTTTTATTTCTAAAGCAATTAAATATGAAGTTTTTTCTTCTAAATCCAAATCATATGTATAATAATTATAATAATGAACGCTAGAATTACCATTAATCGTAATCCAACCTTCATCATCTGTTGTTATTCCTGAAGTAATTGTATTTGTATTTTTGAAATCATAAAAATTCTTACCAGTATCCACTAATTTCAAATAATTTTTTCCATATGGTAAATAAGGTAATTGCATATTATCTTCGTATAAGCAAATGTCTTTTACAAACATTCCTTTACCACCCGATGAATTTAATCCAATATAATTTATAGTTTTATTTGCTGTTGATGAAAATGTATAATTTGATAAATTTCCACTATTAAGTCTTACTTCTGAATGTGTATTATCTGTATAATAAAATATAAAACCTGTAAAATTACCACTAGCATAATTATTTACATATCCTTTAACATTAAAAGTATATTGTGTATTTTCTTTAAATTCTCCTTGCATATATTTTAACGATGGTGCATCTGCATAAGCAAAATAATCAAAACCATTTTCTTTATAAGAAGGGTTTTTTGCAACTTTATTATATTCTTCTATAAATCTATCTAAATCAAATATATTACCTAAACCTTCAACGCATTTTATTTCACTTGGAAATTCAGGACTTGGTTCTGTTTCTTGATAACTATTACCATAAACAACCAAACTTCTAACATTTACTGGTTCTGCATCATCAATAATTATTGAATTAGTGCCCTCTACTGTTTTTTCAGTATCGGCTAGATAACTTAATTTAGTTTTATTTAGTAAACCATTTTTATCTTTAATTTCAATTCTATTATAGCCTTTTCTTAATTGGATATTAACTGGTTCTGTTGTAAATTCTTGTGGGGTTTCTAATATCCATTTAAATATAACTGGATTACCTTCGTTATATCTATCTTTTAACCATTGCTTATATTGTGCTTCAGTTGTATATTCCTTTGGCAAATAAAAGTAAAAACATCCATTAGCCATAAATCCAGTTCCCTCATCATTAACCGCTAAAGCATATTTAAAATAATTAGATATTATTGGTTTTCTTGAACCCTCTTTGCTAGAATTATCTATTTTAATTCTTGCTCTAATATAGCCATTTTTTTCAAAAATTATACTTTCATCACCAGTAAGAACACATTCACCAATTCTTTTAATACCTTTACCACTAATAACATCATGTTCATCAGCAACATCATTTATAGAATTTAATTTTTCTTTTAATTCAATAAATGTTGTTGTATCTAATTCTGGTGAAACACCATTTTGACCATCTTTATCTATACTTCCATTTTCTAATTTGCCATTAAAGATATTAGGCTTTCCAATTGTATTAATTTTAATAGATTTTGTATTAGTTGTTCCGATAATATTACCATTTACATAACAGTCTTCAGTTAATTCAAGGCTAGCCAAATTATCATTATGAGTTATTTCCTTTATATCATCATATATTACTTTACCTAATCTATTATTGTAAGCATCATTTTTACATTCATTTTTAAAATTTTCTAACATTAGTCACCTACAATTCAATTAAAGCAATTGCATTGCCTTCGTATAAATATTCATCTTTATATGGCATATATGGTTTAGCCGTTCTATCACCACGATAAGCTTTCATAACTTGATTTTTCCCTGTAAATGGATTATAAAATTCTACTGTCATTTTTGGTGCTTTAACTATTTCACTATAAAAGTCTACCATTTCTGAAGAAGATAGATATCGTGTTTGAATATCTAATCTATATTTAGTACTAATAACATTTAGTATCATTGTTCCATTAGCATTTTGAGTTTCACGTCCACTATTTTTGGAAACATCATACCAACCAACAGAACAACCAGAAGGAGCAAGATATTTTGATATATCTTTTCCATTTATCTTTACTTCTTGAGATAATGCTCCTGCTACTAAATTAAATTTATTTCCTCTTGAATAAAATGTTTCAGGTGATGTTATCATTAAAGTACCTCATCAAACGGATTAGACCCCGTTCTTCTTATATAATCTTTTATTCCATCTACTGCAACGTCAGTTATAACGCCTTTTTCCACTTTAGAATTTACATCAATTTGAACTAAACCATAATCAGAAATGGCTCTAGCAATTCCTCTATATGTTGCTTGTTCTATAAGTGACGCACTTAAATTTGCATAATAATTATCATTAACAGAATTAACTTTATTTATATTATTTTCCATACTTGGCAAACTTGCTAAATCGTAATTAAGTTCATTCATTCCATTTAATGCAATACCTTTTATATCACTAATCATTTCATTAGTAACATTTTTCATTTTTGGTATTTCTTCTTCCATTCCCTCTAAAATACCATCAAATAAGAAATTACCTACTTTAGCATTTATCATTAGTTTAGATGGTGAATGAATACCTAACATATTTTTAACACTATTCAATACATTAGCTCCAAAACCTTGTAAACCACTTCCGAGTGTTGCCGATTGATTTAAAGTTGTTGTTATTCCAGACCATATATTACTTCCAATTGATTTTATTTTTTCCAATAAGCCACCACTTTTTGTAGATGTGGAAGTTTTATCAAGTTCATTACCAATTGGAGTTTGTAAATCAATATTATCACCAGCATCATTTACATTAGTTGAGAATAAATCACCAACTTCGTAACCTGCACTTTGCATTTTTTGGGATAATGCGCTTTTTGTTTCTTCAGGCATTGGGCTAATTTTTTCAATAAACTTATCTTTATTTTCAGTTGCTAAATTTCCAAAAGCATTAACTAATTCATTTGATAAGTCTCCCTCTGCCAAACTTTTAACATCAAGTAATTCTAATCTTGTTTCTACAGGCAATTTTGACATTTGTTCCATATATACATCATGATTATCATTTGCAAGTTTTTGCCATTTATCTCTAATTTCTGGTGTTAAATTTTCTATTGTTTGTGATTGTTCAATTAAAGAATTTAGAGTTTTATCATTTATTTCAGCTAAACTTTTATCTGCTAAAGCAATTTCTTTTTCATATTTATCTTTTAATGAGTTATATAATTTTTCATCATATGTTTCTTGATTAGAATTCATATATTCCAAAGAACTTTGGGCATTTTGCTTTACTTCATTCCAATAATTAGCTTGTTCTTCTAAATTTTTGCCTCTTATATTTCTGTCATAATCAAAGAATTGATTTAAAGTTTCATAATTGCCTTGTGTTGCTAATTCTGTTCCATATTCCCAGTCTTTAATAGTATTATTATAACCCTCTAAAGTTGTCTGAGCTTCTTCTAAAGCCGTTTTTGAATTTTCTATATTGCTTATGTATCCTTTATAATGATTCCTTATACTATCTAATACACCTATGCCATTATATCGTGTATCATTCAAATATTTTTCAATATTAGCTGATTTTTCACCGGCAGTGTAATAGTTGAATATCTCGTCTGCTGTTATTCCATATTCTTTTCTTAAGGCATCTAATGAACTAATACCGTCTGTTGAAGCTTTTTCTATTACATCTCTAAATTCAGATAATGACTTGTTATATTCTTCAGTTGATTTAGTTAAATTTTTTGTTGCTTCTTCTATTTCACCATATGCGTTTTGTGCAGAACTTTTTAGAACTTCTAATTTTGCATAGGCTTTTTCTTTTTCAATTGCTTTATCAATAGCTGTTGCTACTCCATTCCAACCATCAATATGACCATTAACTATTTGAATATGTAATCCTAATGCCTCATTTAATTCATTAACAATAGCACTAGCTCTATCTTCATAGCCTTGTTTAATAGTACCATTGGCATCTATAATATTATTAAGTTCATCTTTTAATCTTTCATAATATCCAAACTCTGCATCAGTTTGTTTAAATGAATCATTAATTCCATCTCTAAAATTAATATATGATTTATAAGCTTCATCAACAACTGCTTTTTGTTCTTCAATTTCTTTTGCTAACTTATAGCTTTCATCTGGCATATTGTTCATTACTACATACAATGTTTCAAACGCTCCAACTACACCACCGATAGCCGCACCCCAAGGTCCAAATACTGCACCCATTTGTACACCGCCAATAATTGTAGATATACCACCAGCAACAGTACCTATACCATTAAGTAAATTCCAACCTGAAGTATTTGCGTCTTCTAATGATGTTTTTAATGTTGTTATTCCTGCAACATTAATTGTTAAACCACCCATAAAGCTTTTTAAACCGTTCATAACGCCTTTAAAGCCATCTACTTTACCTGTAGTTTTATCAATAATTCCCTGTTGTACTCTCCATGATTCTATAACATCAGTAAAAGCGTTTTTAATACTTCCATATCCTTTAAAAGCTAATGGAAAATTTTTAAATGATGTAAATAAATTTTTAGTTGGTGTTAATAAACTTTTTAATACTTTTCCTAATCCGCTATTACCAAATATTGATACTAAATTTTTTCCAGCATTAAATAATTTTTTAAAACCATTTAAAATTTTATTACCAGCTATGGTAGTTAAAAAAACTGTAACAGTCTTAGCAAGAGGACTTAAGTTTTTAAACCAGTTCCATATATTTTTTAAAGTAGTTTTTAATCCTTCATATTTCCATGATATTTTACCAGTAAGTGGGTCTATAACTTTGGTAAAACCAAGCCAATCCATGATTTTATCTCTTATTTCTGTTGCTTTCATTTTGACTTTATCAAGACCATTATCATAACCATTTATTGCATCTAATAATCTCTTATCTATGCCACCTGATACACCACCACCAATTGCTCCACCACCAGAGCCACCAGTATCATTATTTTCATTTATATTATGTATTTGGTCGAATGAAAGTGTTTCTCTTTTAAGTTGTTTTACTGCTTTAGTTGCTCCACCAACACTATCAGCGATATCATCATAATATCCACCAACATCAACCTCTGGTGATGCAATGGCTGAGTTATAATCCTCGATTTCTATTCCAAACATTGTGGCAATTGCATTTGTAACTTCTTTGATTACCATTAATATTGCATTAGCATATGGTAATATTTTTGCAAAAGCTCCTTGAAATAAACTACCAATTGCAACTGATGTTTCAGCTAATTGATTTTTAAATATTCTCAATTGATTACTTGGACTTTCAATTGTATTTGCCCAGTCGCCATGTGCAATTGATGATTGTCTTAAAACAGCAATATATCTTAATATTTGCCTTTCAGCTTGATTTAACTCATTTACCGTTCTTTCAATGCCTAAATCTTGTAATATAGGTGTTAACGATGTTTGGGTAACATCTATACCAAATGAACGTAACGGTTTAGTTTGACCAGCGTAAATACCTGCTCGTAAAGCTTCAGCTGTTGTTTTTTCATCTCTATTATATAGTGATGATAAGTCATTTATTAACTTAGTCGTATTTTCAGACATAATACTTGCTTTATCAGAAACAATACCCATGTTTTCAGCCATTGACTGATATAATGCTTGATATGTTAATGTTTGAGTTTGTTGCAAGCCAAAAGCTTCACGCATTTTATTTTGAAATTTTGTTGCTGATAAGCCTAATTCACTAAATTTATCATCAGTATTACCCATGACTACATTAAATAAATTTAATGCTTCAGAATAACCATTAACAGCATTTATTGAATCCATAAACTTACGTGATATTTGTTTAGCCATAGCTATTACGCCTGTTACATTAAGTGCCTTTGATAACATACTTGTTGTATTTTGAATTTTCTTTTGATTTTCATCAACATCGCCACTTAATTGGCTTAATGATTGCTTAAGTTTATTTAATTGATTAGTTGCTTCTTGAGCATACGTTTTGATTTCAATTGATAATTCATTATTCATTACTGCCACCCATCAATTGTTGTACTTTCTTTACTCTATCTAATAATTTATCTTTTAAAATTATTCTTTGTTGTTCTTCATATTTTTTCTCTTGCCCATATGGTACTTTAGGATATTCTATTTTTGTTTTGGAAAAAGCATTTGATAAGGCAACGGTTATAGCGTCCAAAAAATATCTACCTTGTGACCACATATCGTATTCTTTTTCTTTTCTTTTATTATTATAAGAAAAACGGTATGCCCAAAATAAGTTTGGGTCTTCCTTCCAAAACTCATTTGTTGACATACCGTACTGTATTGCTAAAGGAAGTAAATCTTCAAAATATTCAGTTAAATTCTTATATTTTAATTCCTTGCTATTTTCTAAGCCTTTGTTATCTGTGCTTTCTTTATCTTCTTCGATTTGGTACCGTTTAGGGCATTTAGAAAAGCTGTATATTCTTCAATTCCGAATCTTATTACTTCTCCTACATCGCCGTTTTCTTCTTTGTATTTATTTAATAAATCAATACATTCAGCTTCGGTTTTGTCAGCATAATTCTTAACAAATAATGCTGTCCACATTGCATCGACAAAAGTAACAGGGCGATTATCAATATCATTTATAGATATCCCTCTTGCCTCTAACCATTTTATCGAATCTCTAACAAGACATAATTCATAATCCTTTTCCTCAATATTAATTTTACAAATATTCATTTACTTTTCCTTTTTTATTTTCTATTTATTAACCAGTAATTAAACTTGTAATTTCTGATGATGTTTTTATTTCTGGTGCTGTACTTGGTACAGTATGTAATGTTGCTTCTACTACACTACCAACTGAAACCTCATTAGTCCAAACTTGAGCTTGACCAGTATATGTAAAACCTGAACCATCTTGGAATTTAACTAAGAATTCATGTTCCTCACCATCACAAACTTCTTTTACTTTAGTTAAATTTGCCTCAGTATAATTGAATGTATAATCCATATCACCTGTATCAGGTCTATCAGGAATATACGTTTTCATTGGGCTTTTTAAAGTTGTAGTTTCTAAGTTTCCACCTGCTTGACCAGATGCTGGAACGCTTTTTATTTCAATTAATTCTTTATATGTTCCATTCTTGACATATAATTGAATCCCTACATCAGATTGTGCGTTTTTTTCCATTAATGCTCCTATTATTTTCTCTATTATCGTGGATATATCACAATTTTATCTTTATATTTAGTATCTAAAATACATGTTGCTTGTACAATATTTCTATAAACATCTACATCTTCATTTGGTGCATTTTTAGATACTGTTAAAGTCATACGATATTCTTTATTAAAAAACGTTTCTACATAGTTTGTTATTTCATCAGCTATTGTTTGTTTTGCAATATTCCCTTGTTTTATTGAAAATACATTGATTTCTAAGCCATAGTTGTATAGTTCATCAGTATATTTTTTAGTTGTGTATTCAACTGTATAAGGTAGTAATTTTACTATTACTACAGGAAATGTTTTTTCCTCAGGAATATCTTGATAAACATCTGGTTTATATTCTGAATGTTCTTGTAAATAGATTTTTAAGTTTTCAGTTATTTCATCATATAATTTTTGAACTTGTTCTAACATTAATACATAGCTCCTGTTGTTCTTGCAATTCTAATACCTATTGTTTTAGGAATTTGTTTTTGAACTTCTAATAAAGAATTATAAAAAATATGTTTTGTTTCTAAACCGTGAGTAAAACCACTATACCCTTTTTCTTCATTATAATATTTCCAACCAGTTTCACCTTTTCCACTAGCATTTACAGTATAATCAAAGGTATTTGCCCAATCATCTTGAGTCCCTTTAATACCTGTACCAAACTCATGAAAAATTATTACGATATCATTTGTATAAACTTTACCAACATTAGTTGCTTTATCATAATTTTGATATACTTTATCAGTTCTACTATTAAGGTTACATTCTGACATTTTTTTTATAATTGTTTTATATAGTAATTCAGTACAATCTGAAACTCCTAATTTAATCCCTTGTTGTAAATTTTTGCCGTATAGTTCTACTTCTTTAATTAGATTGTTCAGACTGTTCTTGCTTAGAGTCGCTTGAAGTTTTAACTTTGCCATTCTTACTTTCAGAATTTACTTTTTTAGCTTTTTGTACTTTTTTCCAACCAAGTTTTAAATATGAATCTAAATCTCTATTTGGAACTTTTATTCTTATTAAGCCATTTGTTAATTCGATCATTTTCCTGTTATCCTTTCAAAATATATTATTATTACTTTATTGCCATTTCTTGGTGGATATAAACGATAATTAGCATTATTACCATTTACTACCTCATTCGTTGGATTTGCTCCATCTAAATAAGCTAAATCATTTTCTTTAAACTTATTTTGATAAGATATTGGAATTACAGCTTTTTGCATCATTTTTGTTTTTTCACCAAATTCCATTAAATCAACTTCACTTGAAATGGGTTGAACATTAAACATATAATGTTTAGGTTCTTCATATGTAGTAATAATATTTCCATATTTATCTTTGCTTACACCACTAATTTTTTTAGCTATGTAGATACTTTTTTTCCAACTCATTTTGGTACTCCAACTCTTGGAATTAATTCATTCATTAATGATTTTGATATTAAATCAGTTTGCTTTGTATAAGACAAACCATTTTCAGAATAAGAAACATATCCTTCTTCACCCATAACTCTATATAATTCAATTGCACACCTTACTTGCCAGTTTAAATATCTTTCTGGCAATTCAGTGATTTCTTTATGATACGGATAAAGGGTATCTAATGCGATGTATTTGGCATCTAATAATTTTAATTTAAATATTTCATCTTGTTCTTCACAATCAATATCGTTTAAAATTTCTAAACGCATTTTTTTTAATTGTTCTTCTTCACTCATTAAATACGCCTTTCCCAAATTTTCTATTATTCACTTGGACTTAACGTTAAACCTGTTAAGTCTAATACTTTTGTAGTCTTACCATTCTTTATTGTGATAGTTTGACTTTTATCGTGTATCTTTGCTACAAGTAAATAGTCTTTAGAATTTAAAGTAACATTTCCTTTTTTCTCAGGGTCTGATAATTCACAAGTTACAGTATCACCATTTTTAGCTTCTTCAACTTCAATAGCTAGAAAATTTCCCTCTGCTCCTTTTTCAAACTTATCATATTCTTTTACATATTTTAAAGTTCCTGTTGCTTTATAATCTGATATTTCTACTTCTTGTAAATCCGATACATTTTTTCCATAAACCATGCCCGTAGGTAATTTAATTGTTACCTTTTTTTCGGGCTCTTTAGGGTGTATAATCGTTATCTTTAGAAACGATTTTAACTACATCTTGGTCTTTTTCTAAGAAAACACCATAATGTATATCAGCATTACATTTTGTAATTTTTTTATCGATGTCACGGTCACGTTCAGGCATAATGTCACGTTTTACTTCAATTGTTAATGGTTGTCCTTTAATTAAGTAGTTATTAAACTTACCATCACCACTTGTTTTGATTTTATTTGATACAACAATGTTGCAACCTAAAATTTGTCCAAGTGTTCCATTAATCATCATTTCTGCTTTAATTTCACTTGCTGGAATAAAGTCAGGGTCATGACGAATATCTTTTACTTGTGATGGAGCAATTAATAAAGTCATATTTCCAGTGTCTAAATCTTCGCCCCATTTTTCTTGAGCTAATTCAACTAATTTAGCACCAATGCCTTCTGTACCATCACCAACAGTCATTTGTTGAATAACTTTACCTAATTCTGCTAAACAGTCATTATCAATTTTTTGAGCAATAGCAATTCTAATTTGCTTAACAGCTTCAGCTTCAGGGTCACCTTGTGAATTTAATACAGCTTCATCAGTAAGTTGTACTCCACGGCCAGCTTTCTTGATAGACATTTCTGTTTTCTTTTGCTCTAATTTTCCGTAACTAATATCATTACCTTCAGTAAATTCTTCTGCGTCACCGATATATGTCCATTTCCAACGCGTTACTTTGTCCCCTGGTACTCCTTTTAATGTATCTAAATACTTAGCAAATGGTAAAAATTTAATATCATCTACTAATTTAGTGATAATTTCAGGACCTACAACTTGTGGAACAAATAAGTTGGCGATTTTTGTTAAATTTTCGTCCATTAAAAATAAATTTTCCTCTCGTTGTTTCTCTATTTTATAAATTCGTTATATTGTTCTGGGTTATTAAAATATAATTGCTTCTTATCTGCATAACTCATAGCTAAAAAATCACTTTTTGTTAATTCTTTCTCAGCATCAGTTTTTTTAGATGTTGGTTTTTTAGTATTATTTAACAAATCCGTTTTAGCTTGTTCTTTTGTTTTATCAACTTCAACTTTTAAAATATCTGCAAAACTATTAGCTAATTCTAAAGTTTTAGCTTCATCTTCACTAACAACCTTATCAATTAATTCTTCAATTTTATCATCTGGAATATTAGCGTTTTTTAGAATATCTTTGGCTTTCATCCTATTAATTTCTTTTGAAAGTTCTTTTGTCTTTTTTTCATAATCCTCTTGAGCTTTTACTTGTTTTTGTTCTTCAGTCATAGATTTTTCTTTTAAGTCATCTAATTCACTTTGAACATCACTTTTTTCTTTTTCAAGATTTTTTACCCTATCAGATAGATTATTGTATTTATCTTTTGGAACAGTAAACATAGCTACTTCTTTAGCAATTTTATCAACTGTTTCATCGACATTTTCAATCTCTAATTCTGATAATACTTCTTTGATTTTTTCTTTCATTAAACCTTTCCATGTTCAATATACCTGTTTATTGTCTTGGTAGACCATTTTGAACACTACGTTTATACTTCGACAAGTTTTCTCTATTTTAACCATTTCTGGTTGTATATAATTTGGCGGGGAATAACAGAATTGAACTGTTCTTTCTTGCTCGACAGGCAAGTGTAATTTCCACTATACCAATTCCCCATTAAAGACTAACTTACCTAAGTAATTGTTAGCTCTAAACTTCTTTTATATCCTCTTTAGACTCGTCCATTGAGGTAGATGATGTCCTAAGACTTTCATCGTTATTCTTTGATTCTTTCCATAAATTATCTTCACCATAATATTTTAGTGATTTATAATATGTCTCATTTGGGTCACTAAATAATCCACTTACAGTCATTGCAATATCTGGAGCAATTTGTGCTTGCTTTAAATTTA
Organism: uncultured Clostridia bacterium; assembly: GCA_947623945.1. GTDB lineage: Bacteria > Bacillota > Clostridia > TANB77 > CAG-508 > CAG-269. Next base: position 18,900 of record CANQHU010000009.1, read on the forward strand.
ATAATGACTGTGCTTTTGTAAGTAAATTATCTGATTTATTTCTTGTGAATTTTATATCAACATCTTTTAATTTTAAATTTTTAATGCCACTGCCAATACTGTTTTTGCATATTTCTAAAATTATTTTTAGTTCTTGACGTGCTGTTTTCTTAAAAGCGATTTCATCTTGTTTAGCTCTTTCATCAGCCATTGTCCAACCTTCACCTAAAAGTCTAGCTTGCCCAGTGTCACCACCACTTGCTTTATCATTTTTAGAAGGTATTCCAATTATTGTTAAGAAATTATTATATATTTTGTCATAAAGTATTTTATTATCGGAAAATGATAATTTATTAACCAATAGCTTAACATCTGCTGGCATGTTATTATCACTTTTTACTTTAACAGCTCCTAAATCCATTAATTCTTTAAAATCTTCAGCATCTACATCATTATTAACAAATACTACTAATGACTGAACAAATTGTTCTAAACCATCAACATCATTTGAAGATATATTATTTAAAGAATTTAACATACTCATTACTACTTCAATGATACCTAATCTTGATTTATTTAATGTGTATTCAAGTATTGGATTAATTCCTATCCCATTAATTCCTATCTTTTCTGCTTTAAATTTGCCAATATCACCTTTTAGTGAATAAGTTTCTGTATCTGTATAAATTGTTCCGACTTTAGTACCATCATCTTTTTGATAATAAGAAACTGAAAATAACCGTTTATTCCCTAAATCATTTTCATATACTACAAAGGCATTTTTCGGATTCAAATTATATAATGAAAAAGGTGTTTCTTCATTATCACTCTCTGGAATTATTGCTCTTGGAGCAACACCAGCTATATATAACCATTCAGCTAAATCTAAATCTTTTGACTGCTTATCATCTGCTGTCATATAACTATTTAGAATTAAAACTTCATCATTTGCTATATCACCACGTTGAACATATTGTATTGGTTCTCCAAATACATATCCTTTTTTAAATTCTACAGCAAAATAAGCATTGTTTTCCAAAACTTTATTATTTATGTTTTCCCTAACTATTTTAGTTTTATTTAGTATTGGTTGTTTTCCTTTATAATAATTATATAAATATTCAATTTCATTTGCATTTGCTTGATGTATGTACCATTTATCATTTAATATTTTAGAAATTACTTCTTCATTTAAATCACTTTGTACATAATCAGCAAATATTTGTCTTCTTCCAAAATAGTTTTTTTCTGGAACAGTCTTTTGAACATATTCAGTTGAATTACTTTTACTCATTATTTTTCAAACCTTTGTTCCATAAAAAATAGGAACATAAACTCTATAATTTATTAGTGCTTATGCTCCCACCAAAGCTATTTTTAATTGTTATAATTATATCACACCATTTTTTCAAAATTGGTTCATTTTAAAAAAAATTGAAAATTTGCATATTTTTTTTGCATTTTTTCAATTTAAAAGTGTAAAATTATGTAAACTAAATACCATATTCTCGTCTATCAATTGGCTGTACTTTTTGAACCATACCGTTACCAGCAATTATTTCACTTGCCATCATTGATATAGAATCAGGCGCGTCATCAAATTTTGCGGGATAATCAAAAGAATATTCATTTAAGTTTTTCATAAATCTACCATAATCACTATTAGGCAAATAGTCAGTTTTATTTTTGAATTTTATTCTACTTCTTACAATTCCTCTAGCGTCTTTTATTCTTTGTTCTTTTCTAGGAGCATTATATTTTTCTTTAATAGTACATAAATTATACCCTCTATTAACTAATTTTTCATTTAAAAGCGTTTTTAATGATACATCAATATTATTTTCTACTACAAATTCTACAACATTGTTTTCTATTATTTTATCGATTATTTCATCATATAAATCAGTCATTGGCTTTTGTTTAAATAAACAGTCAGTCATATAGTAATAATCATCATCACCATGCACGCATATTGGCATAGACACATTGTCTTTACCTTTTCTAGCTGGGTCTAATACTGCGTACGCTGTAGTAGAAAAAGCTGGTGTTCCATCTTCATTAAGTGGAAGCTTATCATAGTGTAATAATAATTCTTCGGCAAATTCTCTACCAGTTGGAGCAATTGGATTTTGTTGATATACACAACTAAACAAAAATGGCTCTGTTGTTTTTTGAATTTGTTCTGCTCTTTCTTGTGGATAAACTGCTGGACAAGTTGTTTTACCATTTTCATCTAACATAGGTACTTTAATAACGACAGTAGAACCATCTTCACTAACCCATGTATATTTAAATTTTGGGTGTGGTATTAAAGGTGAAACTGCTTCTCGATCATCTATAATCCTATTTAAAATATCTTCTGGACACCATTGAGTACCTATAAATATATAAGTAATTGGGTCATCAGTTCTTCTTGGATACCAGTCAGTAGTCCATGTTTCATATATTTGTTGATGTATAACAGTATTATTAGCTTCTTCACGACCTTTTGTCATATCATCAAACATAAAAGCAAAATTGGCACGTTCACCATTTATAGTACCGCCTCTTGGTCGTGATACTAAGTTACTTTTGGGAACAACTGCGTTCTTAATAGTCCAGTCGCTTTCTTTTTCAACGTCAAAAGGTTTGCCACCATAATATGCAAAATTTTTAAATATCCTAGCAAATTTTTCGTCCATCAAATATGATTTTACTGTTCTACTAAATCCTCTTACTAATTCATCAGAATATGACATTCTTATATTAGCGTGATTTATACTCAAACCATAACTCCATGCCGTAAATAGATTTAATATGTATGATTTTCCTATACTTGGTGGGAAAGATGCAACTATCCATTCTAATTTTGGGTCAAAAGCACATTTATCTAATGCCCAGACATAAGATGCCAATATTTCTCTACGTTTACCGTATACTTTTTTAGCCATATCCCACTCCATACAGTCTATAAAGCATTCAAAGTCTCGTCTTGCACTAAATTCATATAGCAATTTATATATATCAAAAAAATCACTCATATAATCTAATGAAGATTTATTTACTAATTCATATAAAATTGGAATTAATTTTTTCTTGGCATATAAACAACTTTCTCTTTCTTCTTCTAAAAACCAATTTTCCAATATATCTAATAACATATGTGAAACTTCCACTTTTTCACTTTCATCAATTTTATTGTTTTTTAATATTAAAGTTGCTTGTCTTAATATTTCATCATACTGTTCTTTTTTTTCTTGCTTTGGTTTTTTTAATTCAATTTTATCACCGATTTTATAAGACATTAATTTCCTTTAACGTTTTAAAACACTACTTATTATTGATAAAACAAATGCTGTTGCTAATCCCATTAAATAAGTAAAAGTAAAATCAATATTAAAAGCCATTATAAATAAATTAGCTATTCCCCATATAATTAATCCACTTAACGCTTCTAAACCGACTATTAAAGCTAGTGCTACAACTAAGCCTATTGTTCCTACCATTAATTTCATTAAATTCCTACTTTCTTTTTTTTCTATAAGTTCCATCTTTTTTACTATTCCAAAACATTTTTGGAAAATATTTTTTATTAAGTTCATATAATTTTGTAACTAATTGGTTCTTTTTATAATTAGTTGTTTCATAAATTTCTTTTTCCAATTTTTCTTTCTTATTTTGCTTTTTTGCCAGTTGTAAATTTCCGATCATTTTCTTACCTTTCTTTTTATTTCATTAAGTTCTTTAATACCGTTTTTTGATTTAGGTAATTCTACCATACCTACTAAAGTATCATCTTTTAATCCAAGTGCTTTTTCCCATACTACAAGATGTTTAGGTCTCATATCATGTAAACCGTTTAAATAATTACTTATATTTTGTTTTGTAGTTTTTGAATTAATTCCCGATTCTTTTTTTATTTTATTTATCTCAATTGCAAATTTATCTAATGTCCATTGTTTCTTTTTTAATATTTGCTTAACATAATCATTAACAGTTATCATTAAAACTTCCAATCATCTTTTTTATATTTAGTATTTTTAAATTCTTCATATAATGTTTGTGTTATTCTCTTACTTTTACAAGCAATATACGGATTAAATGTATAATAGTAAGTTCTGCCATCTTTATGTTTATGAATAACATCCAAATCACATAATATTTTTATAACAGAACTTCCACTTCTTCTTTTCTTTTTTAATATTCCAGATAGACCTCTTGGGCGAATAATACGACCATTACTATAAGTTAAAACCCCACTCGTATAACGAATATAAGGCAAAATTAACCATATTTCACTAGCATATTTATATAATTCTTCAAAAACTTCAATATTTATTTTTACAAAACGATAATTTAATGAAATAGTGCCTTTTAAATATTCTATAGTTTCGCCTTTAATTATTTTATCGCTAGGACTAACTATAGTAAAAGTTTGACCCTCTTTTATTTCTTCAAGAACAACACCGTTTTCATCAACTAAATATTGCATTATTCGTGATGTTCTTGTAACTTTCCATCTTTAAATCTAACATATTTATTAATATTATTTTTATAATTAATGACAAATCCCTCTACGTTTCTTTTAACTTTGGAACAATATTTATCATATATGCTATCTAAATGTTCCTTATTAGGCAAAACATTTAATTCTGCTACTTCTGGTACAATTCCCATACAATTTGGTATTTCTTGTGAAATAAAAGCATATAACAAATTATTATGGTCATATTGAATATTGCTTAACTTATATTCTTCATTAATTCTTGCTTTTGCAAAAATATAATATTTTTTATCAAATTCATCAATTGAATATTTTATTGCACCCATTCCAAGCCATTCACCGCATAAAGCTGAACCTTCATAAATATCTTTTAAACTTTCTTCATTTTCTTTTAACCATTGATATAAACCTTTATATAAAATTGACTGATTATCTTCAATTTCATCTAAAGGTATTATATTTTTTCTTTGAGCAATATACACTTTATCATTTAATTTAAAAAACACTAAATTACTTCCATCTAATTTTTCAGTTAAATAAACTTTTTCCCCTAAACATTTTACTCTTTGTGTTTTAGGATAAATTTCTTTTTTAATTATCATTATCTTCCTTTATAAAATCCGTACTTATCCAAAATTTAAATTCTGGATTGTCTTCATAATCTCTCTCATACTTTACATGTACTTTAAAATATGGACAATTAGTTGTTTCACATAACTGTTTTAATTTTTCTAATGATATTTTAAAACTTGTTAAAAAACCATGTCCATAATTAAAAAAACCATAATTTTTAGTTTTCATTATTCCTCTATCTCATAGTCATTAACTTGCTCTATTTCATAATCATAGTACTCTATTTCATCATAGTTATTAGAATTAACATGGTTTCTAGCTTCTTCTTCACTTTCAGCCCATACAATAACCTTTGCCTTACATGATATATCACAATTAAAAATATAGCATTTTTCTTTTGATTCAGGCGGTTCTGGATAACTTCCAGCTCCTAAATCAGTTGTTATTATTTCTTCCATTTAAACAGTCCTTACATATATATTTATTATCTATTAATTTTAAATCTTCTTTTAATACATTTTTCTTGCAAATATCACAAGTTGCTTTATAACTTGCACACCCAGAACAATGGCAACCATCTACTTCAAAATTACTTATATCGCAAACATATTTTCCATTTTCTTTATCGATAGAATGTACACAAGTTTTAGTTCTACTTTCCATTATTTTTTATTATCTCTTTCATAAATTCTCTTTATTTCTTCTAATAAGTAATCTATTGTTAAATCTGGTTTATCTTTAATAAGTGTTTCAATTAGCATTTCTATACCTAACAATATAGTTATAGATGGCGTTCCTTTTTCAATTTTTAATTTGGCATTATTTTCATCTATAGTTGTAATAGTTATCATTTTATTCTATTTCCTCATCTTGTAAAATCTCTCTAACTTTATATAAATGATATAACCAACTATCTTCAACAGGTTCTTTATCATAATCAAACGTTTCATTGCTAATATATTCTATTGCTTTATCAATTCTTTTTTGTAATTCATCATAAGCAGATATCAATTCATTAAAAGCATTTTTATCTCCTACATAAACCATTTGTAATTTAGCCATAAATTCTTCTTTAGTCATTTTATTCATCTCCTATCTTATAACAATTATTTTCAAAGCATTCTTTAGTTAAAATTGTTTTAATATTTTTATCACTTAAAAATATTCTATCTCCAAAAGTATTAATCATTACTATATAATTATCTTCAATTTCTTCTACTTTTTTACCATTAACATAATCTCCAACCTCAATTAAATCTATAATATTATGACTTGCTTTTATAATATCTTCTGAATAGCACCATTTGCTGCCAACTTCTTCTTTATCGCTAAATATTGGTTTAGTATCAAAATAAATTTCTGTTCCATCTTCTGTCATACTATCAATTTTTCCAATAGTTCCACCTTTAGTTCTAAAATATAAACCTACTTCTAATTTCATAGTCCAAGCCCTTTCAATGTATAATTTTTATCAACTTTCATACCTTTGTACATCGAACCTTTTTTGAAATATGGAAATGGCATATTCATATTATCTTTAAAGTAAATAACTAAATGTTCTGTTTTGTAATACTCATTTGGGACTTTCCGAATATATTCTATTTCATCTCTAAAAGGTTTAATAAAACCACTCAAATATTTTCTTTCTTCTTCATCAAGTATTGGTTCATATGTTTCCAATGTTAATTTTACTATTTTCTTTTTAAACTTTTTTAAAATTTCTTTTTCTTCTTTTGTAAAAATATTTTCATCTAATTCAATATCATAACATTCGCCATCATAATCACTAATATAAGCTTTTGTTTCTAATTTCATTTTATTTCACCTTCCTTATCATCTAAAATATAAGTTCTAATAAATCTATTAGCATATTGTGGGTGTATCATACTTCTTAAAACTGTTCTATTTATATTTCCTTGTTTTACTTGGTAATTACAAATTTTTTTATTTACTAATTTTATAGGTTCAAATATGAAATTATTTTTTGGTTTACAATTTATAAACCAATATTGTGTGGGCTTTTCATAATAGTCTCCATTTTGTGTTCTATCATTATCTAAAATTGTATATGGTATTGCCCAGTATTTAACAAGATAATGTGTTGTAGAATATGGATTTTCTATTATTAATGGTATTTTTTTACGAATACATACAATTGTTAATTTTGTAATTAAACAATATAGATTATGCAAATCTTTATGTAATTCTATATCTTTTTGTAATTTTTGTTCTAATGTATATTTTTTATATTGATAAGATGTTCCTCTAAAGTGCATTTGTATTTGGTCTTCAAACCTTATACATGGAAAAAATGCTATTATCATATCTTTTTTATTTATACCGTCAAATATCGATTTTTTATTGCCATAAGCTTTTTCTATTTCTTCAAACAAATCTATTACATAATCTGTTTCACTAAAATCATTTAAAATATCGTAATCATAAGCTTTATAACCTAATTTTTTAAATTCGTTTTTAAAAGTTCCACTTTGTTCAAATAAACAATGAAATGTTTTATTTTTCATTTTTACCTCTTTCTAATATTTCATTTTTAAAATACTTTATCCAACATTTTTTATAATCTTCTTGGCAATTATCACAGTCACATAATTCTTGAACAAAACCATCACCAATTGATGAATAAGGACATTCATTTGTGAAAAATGGATGATTTAATATTTCATTAATAACCTTGTCTTTTTCTTCTAATTTGCATTGCAATTTTTTATTCTTATTTTTTAAGTTTTCAACTTTTTTCTCGAGTTTAGTTATTTTATCTTTATTTTCTTGAATAGAATTACCTATTGCATAGCCAAGCGAATATTTATCTACTTTACTCATAATAGCCACCATAATATTGCAATTAAAACGATAATTGGTCCTATTATAAATGTTAATATAACTAGCAATGTTGCAATACCTTCCTTTGGCCCTGTATGAGGACAAATCTCAGCACGTGGACACATAAATTTATTTCCATAGCATAATCCATTACAGTTATATTCTTTAGCCAATTGCATTTGTTTTTCGTTTCTATGTTTTAATCTATATTCGTATTCTTCTTCTCTTGTCATATTTTCAATTCCCATTTATTTCACCCAATTCTTCTAAAGCTACATCACATATACCTGTAACACTGCTTTGATATGATTCTTCTTTAATCATTTTTATAAAATTTTTACTTTGTTTTAATTTACGTTCTAAATCTAAAATATATTGTTCAATATTACATAAAGTATGCCATTTCATGCTATATTGTGGTAAATATTGTTTTAATTCACGGAATAAGTCTTGCATTTCTTTATTCATCTAACCACTCAATTTCTTTGCATTTGTTATATATTGCTTGTAATTCTTCCATATCAATAGTATTGTAAATATTATCTAAACACTCTATTTGTAAATCTTGTTGTGGTTTATAAAATAATATTTTAAATACTTTATCAAAAGAATATACTAACCAATTAACATCATCTTGTATTTTTTTATAACCTAAATCTTCCAATGTAATATCTTTATTCATGCCACCCTAACTCCTTTACTTGTTGATTTATGGCTTGTAATTCTTCTACTGATAATTGAAAATTATTTGTCCAATCATCCATTTCAATATATTTAAATATTAAATTAAAGGATATATATCTATAATTTTTAATATCACTTGATTCAAGATTATATGTCAACTCATCTTCATTAGGTGTACTACTTTGAAAATAATTTAATTTTTCAAACATATCTTTAGCACTCATTATTTATCACTCCTTTGGCATTTCATAGATAATAACATTTGCATTTATAGGCTTTATTTCAAAATTATCATCACAAGTTATAATATTTATATTATTTAATTCTTCATAATAATTTTTAGCTGATTCTATAATTGGAATTTCCATTGTTTTTTTTGGCTTTAATAAATATTGACTATTAATTTTATTTTGTATTTCATCTAATACTTCTAATGCTCTTTCTTCTGATTCATATTTTCCTAATAATAATTTATCTGTTGCTAAAATATAACCTTCTATATTAACGACATCTCTTATAATATCTATACCATCAACTTTGTCATATTCACTATTAGTAACATCAATATTTAAAGGATTAAGCATTTTTTTTATACTTCTTGTATCAGCAATAGTTATTTCATTATTAATTTTAATCAATTGTTCTTTATTTTGACTTCTTATCCATAAATTCATTATTTCTTACCTTCCTTTAATTCTTGTAATTTGTCATAAACTTTTCCTATTGCCGAATTTTGCTTAATTTCAGGAATATACAAACAATAATTTTCTTCAAGCCACTTTTCAAATTCAGTTAAAATATAATTGGATTCAATATATTTACCCTCCATTTCACTTGCATATTTAGAAGCATGTAGATAAATTTTAGTATTTTCTTCTAGCTTTTCTTGTAATTCTTCGTTTTCACTTTTCAATTTTAAAATCTCACTAAGAACTTCTTCACATAGTTCTGTTCCTAGAAGTTCATTCACTTTTGAAAAATAATCATAGATAATATCGTAATTTGTATCAGCTATATCTAATTTTTCTTTTAGATTTTTATTTTCCTGTTGCAATTGTTCAATATCATAAAATAAATCATTAAATATTTCGATTGGCAAAACATAAGTTCCACCTTTTTGCCAATATTGTTCATAATCTTCAATTTTTATTTCACTCATCTTTACCACCTTTATTAACAAAATCTAGGACTTCTTGAAGTGTATCATTTATACCATCACGATAAATATATCTTGGGTCTTCAGAACAACATGCCTCTAACACTTTCTTATTTTCTTTTATCCTCTCTTCCAAAAAAGAAATAAGTTGTTGCTTTTCTATATTTAATTTTGTTAATTCATTTGCATAATCTAATTGATAATAATTTGTATTACTTGTTGTAGTTCTTGATGTTTTAATTGCAGGTTCATAATAATCATTATTTTCATTTTCCATTTTATTTTTTCCTCCAACTTTTCTATTTCTAACCATTTAATAAGTTCTTTTATAGAGATAACAGGATTTTCATAAACAACTTTACCATCTGCTTCCCAACAACCTGCAACTGTTTCTATCTCATTTTTACTAAACCAAGCACCTCTTATGCTAGTTCCCCAATCAATCAGTTCAAATCTATTTAATAAATTACAAACTAATATATAATTTATATGATTATCAGGTTTTGTTATATATTCAAATGTAGTTCTATCTTGTATTGCCTTCATTACTTCATATATTTTTTTACCAAATTGTAAATCTAATTCATCGTCATAAGTAATAACATTAAAAATATAACTACTTAAAAATATAAATCTATAATCTTCTTTAGAATATGCTTGTTTTATATCATCATCTTCATAAGATTGTAAATAATCTTTATAGCTATCATCAAACCATTGAATAAAATCATTTTTCATCTTTACTCTCCAACTTTTCTTTTAAGTTATATAATTCAATATCAGTAACAAAATGGTATTTTTTAAATTTAGTTCCAACTAATTTATTGAAATGTTCTAATTCTTCTAATGTAATAGGCATTATATCTATTAAACAATAATTTTTCTTTTTACATAATTTTATATACTTATCTTTAACTTGTTGATTATCAAAAATTAATAATACATTATCTGTTTTTAATTCATTCTCTAAATGAAATTGCAATTGATTTAATGCGAATTTTAATGCTTCATTCATTTTTATCAATCCTTTCTTTTAGGTATTTTTGATTTTTAATAAGTTGATTAATTTTATATTCATAAGCAGATATATTAAATGCCATTCCATCTCCAGCATAATATTCTTTTATATCTTCCCACTCATCATTTTCTTCTGGTAGAATTTCAACCATATTATTTAGTATTTTTGATATATTTCTATGTTTATAAAATAAATCCCATCTATCTTCATTAAGATAACTTTTATATTCATCATTCCAACAATATATTTCATCATCATATTTTATTTGTTTAAGTGCTTTACCCTCTTTAATAAGTCCCATTAATTCATATATTGTTATTATTTTATTTTCCATAATTCTCTCCATTCTTACGTTTATAAATTTATTTTTTTGTTTTTATTTTGATATGTCATTAAATACCCATTTTTGCGTTTTATGTCGTAAAAACCGTATTTTTCCTGCCACAATTATTTTGCCATTTTTCTTAGTATTTACCGTACTTTGTAGCCAATTTTTGCATTTTTATTCCATCAATCTATATTACCTCCTTTTTAATAAAAAAATTAATCGGGCTATATCTTTTTCTATTTAGTCTATTTAATCATTACATTTACTATCATTTCACTATCATATGTGAATATTTCACTATCATAATTCAATAAAATTGCTATCATAATTCAAATTATTTGCATCATAATTCAAATTCTTTGCATCATAATTCAAATTATTTGCCCATTTTGTTTGCTTTAGAGAATTATTGAGGTAAGTAGAGGGGTATGGGTGTGTTTAAAAATAGGGCTGGGGTGTCTAATTGGCATAAACGAACGTTTAACCCCGTTTAAAAGCCTATTAATAAAGGGAAAATATCAATATGATCGTATGAATAGTTGCAAATAAAAAAATGCACCAAAACTGGTACACTCCTATATAAAAAAATAAAACTCGATTTTAAAAATTTGAAAATACAAATGGTTTTGTTACTATTAAATGTTAAATGTTAAATGTTAAATGTTAAATGTTAAATATTAAGTATTAGATATTAATGTTAAATATTATAAATATTGATCAATAATAAATAAGCAAATAATACATAAATAGCAATATATAAATAGCCATAAATCAGGCAATATATATAAAGGCATACTACCATATATGGATATAATAAAACGGCAAGATATACGCCCGATTATTATAATATATATCCCCATTATATAATATAATAATTGGTATATTAAAATTGCTATTATTTAAGGGGTATTATATAAAATAATTACTATATAAAATTGTGGTTTATTATGTTATAATATAAGTAGATAATTCTTGTATTTATCCCCGCTTTATGATATACTTAATATGTAATAAAGAAAAGAAAAGTATTTATTACAAATGGAATTAATAGAATTGGTTTTAATCTCAAATGTTCGTAATTAAACTAAGTTAAAGAACGGGGGTTTGGTTATAAGAAAGGAGTAAAAAGATATGAGATTAAGACTAAAAAGAGAATACTTAATATTAATAACAGTAGTTCTAACACTATCAATTGAAAACTTGCTTATAAAACCAACCTTTGAAAGCATAAACAAAAAAATAGAACAGTGCGACACATTGAAAAAACACACTTGTTCTATGTACGAACTACGCGACTATTTTTACAATAACCGCTAACAAAAAAGATTAAAACCTTTCTTGCTATTCCATTATAAAAAATATTTCATAAAATGTCAACGGCGATTTTCAAGATGTTATTTTAGAAAGTGAGTTAAATGGAATATGAAAACTACTAAAGAAGTTAGAAAAGAATTAAAGGAACTTGGATTATTTGAGACTTTACAAGTTGGTAATTGTGTAATAATGAGATGTACTTGTGATTATGCAATTAAAAACGTAAATGATGAAGATGATTTAATGCGTGACTACTCTGCTTATACTTATGGCTTTAAGTTAAAATGGGTTATTGATAGTTTACTATCAGATAAACTCATAAAGGAGGCAAAATAATGTTAGATATTAAATGGACTTTAAATCAATTATTACATAAATTAATTAATAAACCTTTAAAAGAATATCAAAGAACTTTAACAATTAAGGAAATAATAAAATTAGGAGGGATTAAATAATGAATATAAACATAGGACAATTAAATGTAACTATTAAAGAAGCTATCAATGAGGCTAAAACATATTTTGAAAAAGTTAGTTTTATAGATGAAAGCGATATTGATTATTTAAATACATTATTTAAGTACTTAGATAAAAATAAGTACAATTATCAAAATTTAGAAAATACATATATAATTCATTTAGACAAAGATACTATAATATGTAAATTAAAGGAGGATTAAAAAATGGAAATTATTAATAAATTTAATGATATGATACATAATAGTTGGACGTATCAAAGAATGTCTAAAGATGAACAAAATAGATGGAATGAATTATTGCTAGAACATATAACAATTAGTTCATTAAAAGGCTGTGATAAAGTTAAATGGAATATATTACAAGCTTGTTACCATTCTTACTTAATTGGTCTTGGATATGACAATTTTAATTGGCGTGAAAGTGAGGCTAATTAAATGATACAAAAGATTAATATTGACGATTTAATTGCATTCTTGGACTATTTAATAGATAAAGTTGAAGAATGTTATAAAGATGAATGTGAACGTTCATTACAAAGATTTTTAAAAAGGAATGGAGTGTTATAAATGGATTGGGAACAATTAAAAAAAGATTATTCTTTAGAAGATTTTTATAATTTATTATGTAAAAATAAGCCTCATCATAAGAGTAAACTATACTCTAAATGGAACTATTTAGAAAGCATTGCTTATGAAGAACTATTAAATGAAAATGAAAATTTCATAGAATGTGATAAAATTATTGATGAAATTGTTGAATTTTTAAAAATACAAAAGAAAGAAGTGTTATCTAAATATGAATAATTATGAAGAAAATCTAAAAGAATTAAATAATTTTATAAGTCTTTATAAAAATAATGGTTATCCTGATATAGATGATTATATTACTAACGATAATAAGTTTTATAATCAATATGGTATTAATATTTGGGATTACATAAGAGTATCAACTACAAAGCAAGACTTTGGACGTCAAATCATAGAATTATATGAGTATTTAAAAAAGAAAAATATTTCAATACCTAAAAGTAATATATTTTTTGATAAGTTTACAGGTAAAAAGCTTAATAGAGAGCAATATCAATTGTTACGTACTAAATTAAAAAAGAATGATTACTTATTAACTACTAACCTATCACGTCTTGGCAGAAATTGGGACGATGTCAAAAAAGAATGGTATGATCTAGAAGTTGAAGGAGTAAATAAAATTATACTTGATAATGACAATTTATCAGTAGAATTGCCAAACGAAAAAAAAGAGCAAGTTACACTAAGTAAAAAATTCATTCAAGACATAACATTTAGTGCTTGCTTATACTCAGCTTGTCAAAAGATAGAAGAAGTAAGCCAAGCAACCAAAGACGGTTTAAAAAAAGCTAAAGCTAAAGGCAAAAGACTTGGTAGACCAGCTGGAAATAATTCTACTATGCAAAACTTTATAATTATGTTAGAATTAATTACAAGCGGAACATCTAAAAGAGAAGCTGAAAAACAAACGGGAATGCCACGACGTACATTTGGTTTATGGTTAAACCGTGAGTATGCAAGAACTAAAACAAATAATATGGAAAATTTATTAAATATTTTAAAGGAGGAACAAAAAAATGAAGAATAAAAAACTTGGTATTTTCACTATTATAATATTAATTATAGGCAGCTTTTTTAGTGAAGTTGCCAGAGCATCTAAAAAATATTAAGCATCTTTTAAACAAGATGTTTTAATATGCCTTAATTTAGTGTTTTTAACGTATTTTCAGAGACTTTACTACTATTTTAATATAGTTATACTGCAATTAGTTAAAACACATAAAAACACCCTTAAAAAGGTGTTTTTTAAATATTGAAATCTACTTCTTTTTTAGCTTGTTCTTTTAATTTTTTTCTTAATATTCTATTTTTAGTTTTATCTTTCTTTTTTGCATGCAACAACTCATCAAAAGAAAGACGCAAATTGAATTCATATAACTTATTTTTTAATCTTCTTACGCCTCTTTGTTTTGAATTATATGTTCTACTCATATTCTTTTATAATTCCTTTTATTATCATTGTCTTTAATGCTTACAATTAATACATCTGGCTTGCCACCTGTTGGGGCTTTAACTTCTAATGTATCCCCTACTTTACAATCTTTATTGGTTCTATACCAATATATTTTTTCACTTTTACTTTTAGTTTTATGGTCAAATTGTACGCCAACTAATTTAGTCTTTTTCTTCATAACTTGCCTCGAAAACTTCCCCGTTTATTTCTGCAATTCTTTTTTTAATTGCGTCTATATTTTGTTCTTTTTTATGTTCAATAACAATTGGTGTTGTTGCTTCAACTAATCCATGTTGAGCTTTAGAAGCAAAAATTGATGTTATCTTTTCCAATTGTCCAATTTGTGCTGAAGTCAAAATATTACCGAGTATATAATCATCTATAATTTGCATTATTTCAGCTTTTTCAGGGTCTTGTTTATAATTATTATAAGTTGCCGTACTAATTCCTAATAATTGGCAAAAACTTGTTTTATTAGGTGGAAATAAAACTTTTTCATTTATTTTTGCAATCATATCTTTATATATTTTAAATGCGATAGCAAGTTCTTCGGGAGTATAACTTTTTCGTGATATAACGTCTATATTTGATGTACACCTATTAGTAATTAAATCAAATATTTGCGTTGCTATTAAACCTTTTGGGGTATTTTCTAAAACTTTTTCAAGTTCATGTGAAACTTCTTCAGCTTTTTTAGAAATGTTTTCTATTAAATTCTTTTTAGTTTCTTCTTGTATTTGCAAAACAAAATCTTGATGCTTCATCTTTTTTTCTGCCACTAATTCATATGATTTCATTCCCATTTAACTGGCACCTTATCTTTCAAATAGAAAAAACCACCATAATCTTCTTCAACACCTTTAGTTTGCATATCACTATATTCTTTTATATCATCTTCTAATTTAGAATAATAAAAACGTTCTACTCTTTTACAATACTCATAATATAACCATAAAGCGTAATCATCCCATGTAGTAAACCTTTTACACCTAAATGCCTTTTTAATGTTTCTTTTATATTTTTTAGATACAAAATCTATAAATGTCATTTGTTTTTCATCGTTGTTATCTGTCATCTTCGTAAAGTATTTCTACTTCTATACCCTCTACTCTATTATATCTCTTTGTTATATGTATTTCATAAACCTGTGAATCATCTTTATAAGCTACGCCATTTAAAGCATCTAATATTGCTTTAATTAGATTATCACAATCAGGCTTTTTAGGATATGCTTTACCATTTAATAAAAATTTTCTGCTATCGCTATAGCTTTCTGGAATTTTAAAATAAGCATTAATATTTATTACTATTTTACCATCATAATCTTTTGTAAAAAATGGAGCTTCAAAAAAGTCGGCACTTTCTAAAAATCTATTTCTAATTTGGCTTTCATATTCCATTGTTTTTTTAGGCGTATAACTCCAAACTTTTCCATTTCTATTTATTGTACGTGGTCTTTCTTTTCCAATTGGCTTACCTTTATAAGCGAATCTTATTGTATACATTAATTATCCTTAAAAATCTCTATTTGGCGGTGCCGATAAGGACTCGAACCTTAATTAATAGTTTTGGAGACTATTGTGTTTCCAATTACACTATCGACCCAAAAAAGTACCGAATTAACGGTACGTTAGAAAAATGAATTATCTTGATAGATTAATCAGTACCGTATACTTCTAATCTTCAAAATGCAATGTCACCAATAATATGTACTCATTAATGATTTATCATTAGCTTTCAAACCATATTATCGATAATAAACTTATCATATATTCTATTATACTTTTTTTATACAAAGCCCTCGTATAATAGAATATTATTGATAAACCGTAATTTTCGGTGTGCTAAGTATTCAATTTGTATAGATTAAAAATTAAAAAGGCTTTTTCAAATTGTAAATAAATTTCCATCTTTCAGTTATTTTTTGCTGTTATGGGCTTAAAATTTTATCAAAAGTAATTCCATATTTTAACAAGACACTTTTTTAAAAATAAACTAATAAATATTCCTTAATATTTGTTGCATTACATTTTTAATTGTTTGCTGTATGTGTCTTTAAATCAAAGGGCTAAAATACGTTGCTCTACCAATTGAGCTACCCGCCTCATTACGAGACAGGAATGGATTCGAGCCATTAACCTACGGCACCTATTGCATTTGTAAAACTTGCTGTATGTCCTTTTCAACAATCGTCTAAATTGAATTCTAAATTACAAGTTTAGTCCAAATTTATTGCTGCTTGACGATTTTACTTATTTTATTCGATGTTTTTTATTTGTTTTTCCTTTAGTAGTTTTATCTTTTATTTTATCAAAATGAATTTTATATTTTTGCTCTTTTAATGGACTACTTCCACCATACAATCTTTTACTCATTATTCACCTTTTTTGAATATTCTTCTAATAGTTTATTTAAAAATTGTTCACCATCAAAACCCGATTCTAAATATTTTAATAACATAGGACTATATCCACTTATGAAAATATTACCCATTTCATCAAGTTCTGGAACAGTTTTATTTCTTGAATTAAAATTCCACCATACAATTTTAGTAGTATACCCTTTTTCCTTCCATAGTTTCTGTAATTCCTTTTTGGATTGATTAGAACCACAATCAAATTCCATATCAGATAACACTACTAAGTATTCAGGCAATTCTTCTAATCCCTCTAATAACTTCATAACTTTTCCAAAATCAGTATTAGCTACATCACCTGTATACATAGAATTTAATTCTCTACTATATTTATTAGAGTTTCCAAAATTGCCACCATAATAGTAGTCACAATGAGCTTTTTTCTCTTTTATAGTTATTAATTTTGGATTTCTTGAAAAACTTATTAATTGTCCATTACAATATGTTGAACATTTTGATAAATAATGTGCTATAGATATTGCTTTACCAATGCTATCATTATAATCCCACATTGAACCACTTGTGTCCAATATTGGAATACAATTAATTTTAATCTTTTCTAATTTATCAAAGAATAAATCAGCATCAATTTTATCTCTATTTCTATAAATATCATAAACATTAGTAGTTGAAATATTTAATTTTTTCTCGCCTTTTTTAACACTCTCTAAATACTTTTCAAAACGTGCTTTTGTATCTTCACCATTAGCAAATCTTGAAAAATATTTTACCATTGCTAAACTTGGAACTTTTTCAAAATTTATTTCATTTGTTCTTCGTTCAGAAAGTTTTTTCTCAGTAGTTTCAACTTTAATTAATTTACGATATTCTTTTTCAGATAATCTTAAATATTGACATAATGCTTTAGCAAGTTCCCTATTAGTACTTGTAAGTCTTGGAAACCATTTTTTAGCTAATTCATTACCTTCTAAAGCTTTTTTGTACATATAATCAACATAACTGTATAATTGATTTATATCATCAGTTCCAGTAAGAAGTAAATCATCATAGCGACCACATTTTACAATACATTCTGCTGGTACTTCTGACAATCCTAATAATGTTCTTCCTAAATCACGTCTACCAATTCCATATCTTGGGTCACGTATAAACATTGAAAATAACTTTTCTTTATCACTATTACCAATATGTACTTCATCTAAATGTTTTTCAAAATAAGAAGTCATAAATAATATATCTAATAAATTGTTACCAGTTGTATTATATGAAATGTCACCATTTTCTGTTTTCTTTTTAGCAAATAACTTTTCTAATTCGTTCATAATAATTTTTCCTTACTGTTATATTCTATTTTTGGTTGCTGGTGATGGGCTCGAACCATCAAAATATAAGTTCCAAGGACTTATGTGTTGCCAATTTCACCAACCAGCAATAATGGTTACACCGACAGGACTTGAACCTGCAACCTCATGTTCCCAAAACACGTGTTCTAGCCAAATTGAACTACGGCATAATATTGGTTCCTGAGGTAGGATTTGAACCTACATTCCACAGATAATGAGTCTGTTGAGTTACCATTACTCTACTCAGGGATATTTAAAGAGGGGGAATAAATCCCCAGAAGGAGGTGATATCTATTCCTGTTTTATAGCAAAAAACAAGATAGAAAGGAGTGGTCATATAAAGGTATACCCTTTATTGACAATTATAGATTAGCATTATACTTACTATCATTTCACTATCATTTTTAATTTTTTCGATAATTTTTTATAATATCTCCAACATTGCGGTATACTTGATGGTTTTAAATCCTTTAAATAATTTTCTGTAGCAACTTTTTCAACAGCCTTTGATGGTGATAATCCCAAGTTTAAATATTTGTATAATTTAAGCTCTGTTGAATTTTCTATGTTTTCTAAAATTTTGTTATATTCATTAAGATATGCTTCAATTTCATCAAGATTATTTTGAAATTTTGAATTGTTAGTGCGATGATATTCCATTTCATAATATTTTTTTATATCTTTTAATTCTTCTACTGAATATATAAAATCTTCTTCAAAATTAGTCATCAAAAGGCAAATCTAAATTTTCTATATAATCATTATCATCTGAATTTAAAATATCACCTAAATCAACTTCTTTACTTTCTGAAACTGAATCGTTATTAGTTTCTACTAATTCATATTTATTTATAAACGTATACCAATATGTTTTATTATCGGTTTTATAAAAACTTTCCCAAGCTTCTAATGGTTTAATTAAAGTTTTATTAGGTATATCTACATCTTTTTTAAAACGGCAATCTTTATATGCTGATATATAATTACCATCAATATCTTTTTTACTTTGACTATATTTATAATATGACCGTCCATTAAATTCACTTTTAAAAATCATTATTGGTTTTTCAAAAACATATCTATTCATCACTATTACCTACTTTCTTATCATCTACTTTTATCTTTAAACCAAAAACGGTATTATTTTTACTTATCTTTCCATCTTCTTTTAATAAATCATAATCAATTTGTTCTAATGAAACATAATCTGGAAATGGTTTTCCATTTGATATCTTAGTTATTTTAATTTCACAATTTGGTTTATCTTCTTTAATCTCATCTGATAACATTTCCATTTCTGCCCATACATTAAATATTTTATGAAGCTTCACACCATCTATTTCCATAATATATTTTGGTAAGCAAAATCTTTCTAAAAATTCAACAATTCTCATTTTTAAATCATTTACATCATCGCCAATATATTTTATTTCATAAGTAGCATCAGGATTTAATTCTTGAAGTTCTGTTACTCTTTTTTCTGCTTGTTTTTTGTTAGAAAAGAATTTATTTAAAAACTTCCCATTTTCTTTGATATTATAATCGTGATGTTTTATAAATATCGTACTCATAATTGCACCTTTTTATCTTTCAATTTTGGCAAAACGATTTTCTTGTCTTGCTGATAAATATTATTAATTAAATCTTCCATGACTTTATGAGCTTTTGTCTTAGATAAACCACTATTTTTTTCAAAGTATGCCCATAATATTGCCATTTCTTGATTATCAATTTGGTTTTCTCCTAATCTAACAATAGTTTTACTGCCATCATCCCAAAATACTACTGTTGTCTTTTTATTACGAACGATACGAGTAATATTACAAGTAATATTTGTTTTTATATAATTGATTTTAAATGCTGATACATATAAATCTTCTCCACTTACCTTTTCTTCAAACATTTCATCTGTCCAATTATAAACATCTTCCAATATTCGGTATGAGCCATCTCTTTCAACTGATTCTATTGTTACTATTTCTCCACAGCGGTTTTTCATACTGGGAATAAAACGATAATTACCATAATAACAACTATTTATTAAATCTTTTCTAACTCTTACTTTATCTCCTATTTTAAATTTTCCCATAATTATTTTTTCCTTTCATTTATTTTTCTATAAAAATCACAAAACTTACAAACACTACAATATTGTTCACATCGTGTATTCTGCGACTTCCTAATCTCTATTTCATAAATATTTGGATAATCTTTTTCTAAATTATCTAAATATTTTTGTGCTTCTTCTAAAGTATCGTGTATTTTGCTAGCACGTTTATTATTTTTCTTTTTGACTGCGTATTTATCACCTGTATTGTACCTTTCTTCAGGTGTACATAAAGGCAATTCTTCATCAGCCATTTTTTCTAATTCGATTATTCTTTCAAATCTATTTAGAATCATTTTTTCTACTTCTTCTGGCGTTCCTAAATTAAAATTTATGACTTCACAAGCAAACTTTGGATATCCTTGTTCTGTTTGTGATTTTAATCTATTCCAGTCTTTAATTAATGCTATTATTCGACCCTTTTTACGCCATTTGCCATCTTTTTTATAAGCAAGATAAGCCCCCATTTGAAGTTGTTTTTTCCACTTATCATAATCACTTTTAAATATTAAAGTAAATGCTTTTGTGGTTTTATAATCATCTATGTACTCATTATCGTAATGGTCTAAAATTCCGCTAAGCGTATATCCATTTTCAAATGTATATTCTAAATGGTCCTCTACATATTCATTAGGTAATAAATCAATATGTTCTAACTCGAAATGCGTTTTTGTGCCTAGCAAGGCAAATATTAAATCAGTTACATCTTGCTCTATTTCATCATTATGTCGGCGTTTTAACATAATAATTCTATCAGGGTCTAATAATGATGTTATTGAGTATCTTTTATCTCGATAAATATATTCTTTTTCTATTGCTCTTACAAGCATATCTGGATAATGATATCTATTAGTTATTTTCATTTAATATTACTTTCAAGGCTTTTTATTAGACCGTTAGCATTATCAAAGGTTAATTCTTTTGAACTATGCACTTTATATTTACTATAAATGGCTAATTTTTTCTTATCATCAATACCCAATTTTGTGAATAATGTATGTATTTTAGTTATTTGTTCAGGTGTTACCATTGATGTTTTAGTAGATTTTGAACTTGTTGCTTTATGAAACTCATTAGTATCAGCATCTTTATTATCATCTAACTGTAATAACCCATTTAAAGCATATTTTCTAGCATAAGAACTACTCGAGCCAGTAATTTGACTTCCATCCATTCCTTTTTTTGTTTCTTCTTCACGTGCATATGATGTTGTACTTATAGCATTATCACTTTCTAAATCATGTAATGTAGCTGTTGCAGATACATAATATCGGTTATTTTTTTCAACCATATCATCAGTACAAGTTATTACACATTTCAACTCTTTACAAATAGGCTTACTTGCTTCCATAATGTCATCACAGTTTCTAAAGTAATAATTGCCAAAACTGTTATATTGTTTTTTAGGTACATTTAACCTATTTTGAAGTTCGCTTAATTTTTCTAATATAGTCATTAGTTTTTACCTTTCATTTTTTTCTTTAATTCTTTATTATCAGTTTTTAACTTATCATTATCATTTTTTAATACTAAATTAGCAAATTCTAATTTATCGTTTTTTCCTTTAAGCAATGTTATAGAATTATCTCTAATTGTTATTTCATAATTTAAATTAACAATATCACTTTGCAACTCCTCAACTCTGTTCATCAAAGCTTTTTTAGTTGCTAAATAATTTTTAAATTTACGCTCCATAAATAGACCTCATTTTATTATCAATAACTTCTGATGTACCAAGTATTTTTAAAGCCCTTTTTTGTAAGTGTTCTATCGTTTCTAAACAGTCTGATTTGCTATTAGCTATCCAATATCCACCTTTATTGCCAGCTTTACTTGCAATTATTTTTTTAAATTCATCATTAATTCTAATGTTTTCAATTATATTTCTTAATCTTTTTTCATCAGAAATATCAAATAATTCTCTTAATTTATAATTTGTTATTCGATTATCTTTGCCTACATGATTTTGGCATAAATAATCATAAATTTCTTTTTCCCTATTCATTTTCTTCCTCCAATATTTTTTTATAATCTTCTGTATTGATATTTTCATAATCAATATCTTCTTCAAAATCTAAATCTGGGAAGTAATCTTCATCTACTTCTTCATCAAGGTAATCATCTAAATTTTCACCAACTGCCATTGTTAAGTCTTCCCAGAACTTATCATTACCATCTTTCATTTAAACACCTTGTTTCCATTCCTCTATTTCTGTAAAAATTTGTTTTGACTTATCATATTTACACTTTATTTTAGTTAATAATCCATCTCTATTTTTAACAACATCTAATACCATTATTGGGCTTATTGCCTTTTCATTTTTAGCCTTATCAGTTTTATCACGATATAAAAGAATAACCTTACTTGCACTATTTTCTAATTCACCACTGTCTTTTAACATTGATAAATTTAATTCTTCAGTAATATATGATGTTCTATTTAGTTGACAAGCCGATATAATTGTACAATCATAATCTAAACATATTTGCCTTAATTGTTTTGCTATTTCAGTTATTTGTTCATATTGAGAACGATTGCTTTTTGTTCTAATAAGTCCAATATGGTCTAGAAAAATAATTGTGTGTTTTTTACTATTTTTCATCATTTTTAAAACTGTTTTTATTTCTTCTAAATAAGTAGCTTTATGTTCAATAATAATTTTATTATCAACTATGTCTTTGATAGCATTTTTAACTTTATCAGTTTGATATTCGCCATCTTGGCTTTCTATATTTTGCAAAGGAACATCACTTCGTATTGATATTATTCTTTTATAAATAGTACTTTTTGACATTTCCATATTGAAGTAGATACATTGATAATCTTCCATTAAATCATTCATTAAATTTAATAATAAACCACTTTTACCTACTCCAGTTGAAGCCCCAATCATTAAAAAGTCACCTTGAACTAATTTTAAAGTTTTATTTAATTGTTCAAAATTTTTTAATTCAATACTTTTAGCTGTTGTAGAAATATTATTTAATAATTCTTCTTCAGTAATAACATCAGTATCGCTTCTAATAACGATTTCTTGAATTATCGACATTTTCCTTAAATAATCATCTAAATCCATAAGACCATCATTAAATTTGTCCGATAAATCTTTTATTACTTTTGTCTTATAATTTTTTAAAATAATACTTTGACATATCATAAACTGTTTTCGATAATCAACTATAGGAACAACTTCTTCTGTTATTAAATCAGTCCAATATTCTATTGTAGCTAATTTAAAATTTGAAAATACAGTATTAAAATCTACTATTTTCTTTTTCTTATAAGTATTTATTATTGCATCCATAACTTCTATATTTTTGGGGAAATATAAGTATTTTGGTTTTATTTGTAACATATCAAATACTTCATCGCTATGAAATGCTAATATACTTAGAAAAGTTTGTTCTACGTAATATTGTTTTTGTTCTACTTCATTCATTTACAACACCCATTGACCATCTATCACCTTTTTTAGAAATACCATATTTAACACCATTAATAATTTCTGTGCTTACTATTTCATCAGGATTTTCTTCTTTTAAATTTCTTCTATTCCAATTTCTTAAAGTAGCTTTCCAATCTTTCATTTTGCTTTTGCCAACAGTCCATCCGTTAGACTCATAGTAATCATAAAAATAATTACAATCTACTTTTAATGAGTTTTCTTTACAATAAAATTCTAATTCTTCAATAGTTGGTTTTGAAAATCTTTTATTTTGGTCACTATATATATTATCTTTATTATCTCTTATATTATCTCTATTTATTATCTCTTCACTACTTTTGATACCACCTTTTAGTCCGTCTTGATAGTACCCTTTAGTCTCCCCTGATAGTACCTTTAGCCCATTTTGATAACACCCATTAGTCTGTTTTGATAATACTCCTAACTCATCTTGATAGTACCTTACAATTTTGATTATTCGTTTTTGAATTTCTTGTCCTAGATATTCGTATTCAACTGTTATCCAACCTTTGTTTTTTAAATTGGTAATCATTCTTGAAACATTATTAGTCGAATGTTGAAAAACCTCTCCAAAATATTTATTAGTTGCATAACAACCATTTTCTTCAACATTTAAACTATTAATCACTGCAAGATACATTTTTTCTAATGGAGTCAGTTCTTTACTTAGCCATATCTCTTTTGGTATCCAAATGCCTTTAAAATCTTTGTTAGTATCCATTTTTTGCTCCTTATTTACTTTTCTTTAAAATAATCATCAAGAATTTGCTTTAATTTCTTAGCTTCATCAAAATTAAGGGCAATACCTTTTAGCATTCTGTCTTCATTTCTATTCCATTTTCTGATATCCAACTTTTCTTTACCGCCAGTATATTCAATGATATTAATCTCAATAGTGTAACCATTTTTTTCATTTAATTGTCCTAACTTTTCTTTAATAGTATAAAAATCTTGTTCCATAATTTTCCTCCTTCTACTTTCCCATATAAGCTAAATTAATTAGCAATGTTAATCCTAAAGATATGGCTGTTGCAACAAGTAAGAAAAACATATATGGTTTATAAAATTGGTATTCTTCTTCATCTTCAAAAAATATTTCTTTTAAATAATCTTTAATTTTTTTCATAAACTGTTCCTCCAAAAATTCACGCTAACTATAATTTCTGAATCAGGATTTATATCATAAATTTCACATAGCTTTTTATACTTTGCTGTACTAATTCTTGTTTTACCTAATTCCCAATTATCAATAGTACTTTTTGATACATTTAACTTTTTAGATACTTCCTCTAAAGAAAGACTTTTTTCATTTCTAATATTCGCTAAAGCTTTTCCTAATTGCTTGTAAAAAGGAAATTCAATAGTTCTCTTAATTTCTAACATTTTTTCCACCTTCCTTAATTTTGTTTTTTGCTTTTTAATTCTTTAATTTTTGTCCATGCTTTAGTTGGAATATCCCATAAAACAAGAACAAACAATACGCATAAAATTGCTAATAAAGTAAAAATAAATACCATATTTACCCTCCTTTCATTTTAGATTTTTGGGTATATAAAAACCCGATTTGACAAATCAGGCTCTGCAATGCTATAATCAAAGTGCTACAAGCAATTGTAGTAAGGATTGTTCCCTTAATAAAGTTTTAGAAATTTTAGAAAGGATGATTTAATCACAGTCCTTAAATTTTTAAAAGATTTATTTTCTTGCGAAAGTATCAAAATAGGTGATATTTCACTTATTAAGATTACTATTCACAAGAAATAGGTCTTTGACTCTTAGCACTACAGAACTGAAATGCTTTGTAGTAGGGAAATGGTTGGAAATATCAAAGTCGTTCAAAACTTTAATTGATATTTCTTTTTTTATATCTTCCCTATTACGTCCTAAATATAGCACACATTTTTGTGCTAGTCAATATAAATTATATATTTATTTTTGCTTTACTAAAAAATTTACACAATTTATTATGCTTTTTATCATTTTTATGCTAAAATTAATTTATAAACAGGTGATAAAAATGTTAGGAGATAAAATTAAAAAATTAAGAGAACAAGATGGAATAAGTAGGCAAAAACTTGGTGATATTGTTGGTGTGCATAGAAATTCAATATTGAATTGGGAAAACAATAAAAGTGAACCAGATTATTCACAATTAAAAACAATTGCTGAATTTTTTAGTGTTAGCATGGATTACCTATTAGAATATGATGATAATGATATAGATGAAATGGAAAAGCTTAAAGTTGCTTTAAAAGAAGCTGGTATGATGAAAGGCGACGATCTAACAAGAGAAGAATTGCAAAAAGCACTTGAAATTGTCGAATTATTAAAAAAAGATAACAAATAATAATTAAATATGCTATTATTTGCTATTTTTGAGTACCATACAAGCGTTTTATTCACAAAATGGTATAATCATGCCTAACATATAGTAAAACGTCTAAAAACACCGTTAAATGATGTTTTTTTATTTTTGACATTTTTTTAAAAATAAGAGTGAAATGATAGTAAAAATGTGCTATATTAAAAATGGTGAAAGGAGTGCATATCTAAAAGAAAGGAGCTGTACAAGGATATGCCAAAAAGAACAACAAGAAAATTACCAATTTATGAATATGATGAAAAAGTTAATGGACAAGTAAGATATTATATACGACCATATGTTAATGGAAAGCAAAAAACTATTAGATTAGATGATAACGGAAATATGTGGCTAGGTCGTGATGGATATAATGAAGCTTGTGATTATATTGCTAATATTGAAAATAAAATTGTCAATGTTCAATATGACCCAAATATGCCTTTTTCAAAAGTTATATATGAAGCTTATGACAACATTAAAGAAAAATTGAAATTTAGTTCTTACGATAATTTTAGAATCGATATTAAAAATCATATTATACCTTTTTTTAAAAATTACCGTTTGAAAAATCTAAATAATCAAGTTTTCTTAGAATGGCATAAATATATGGAAAGCAAAAATTTATCTTTATCATTATGTAATAAAATTCATTTATGGTTATCAAAAATATGTGATTATGGAATAATATATTTTGGATTACCTTGTAATTATGAAAAAAATATTGGGCGTTTTAAAAAGACAACTGAAGAAAAAGAAAAAATTGCTAATAAAGACCATATACGCTATATTACTTTAGAACAATTTAACGAATTTATTAGTAATGTTGATAATGTTTTATGGAATATGTTTTTTACTTTTCTATTTTATACTGGAATGCGTAAGGGTGAAGTTTTAGCTTTAAAATGGGAAGATATAGATTTTGATAATAAAACTATATCGGTTACTAAAACATTATCACGTGAAATTGTTGATGGCAAAAAGAAATCAACAAGCACTAAAACTGGAGAAATAAGAGATGTTAATATTTCAGATATATTATTTGATAAATTAAAAGATTACTTTGATTATTGTCAACCGTTAAAAGAAAATTACGTTTTCGGTGGTGAGAAACCTTTAGCATTAGCAACAATTGATAGAAAAAAGCATTACTATTTTAGTAAATGCAATGTTTATGAAATAACAATACAAGAATTTAGACACAGTCACGTATCAATGCTTATTAATGAAGCTGTTAAAAATAATATTGAAATGGGTTCATTTTTCGTTATTATGTCTAAAAGAATGGGACATACAATTGAAGTTATGCAACGTGTATATATGCACCTATTCCCTGATATTCAAAAACCAATTATTGATTTGCTTAACAATATGTAAAGTAATTTATTTTAAAGCAATAAATTTTACACGTAAATAAAATGTAAATTTATAAAACAAGACCAGAATAAGACCAGAGCAAAATAAAAACCCTTT
>CANQHU010000010.1 GCA_947623945.1 uncultured Clostridia bacterium
AATTCAGGGATTAAATCGTTTAGCTTATCTTCATATACTTGCTTAAATTGTTTTTCTAATTTTTCTAAAGTTTGTTTTGATTTGTTTAAGTCCTTTTCAAGTGATGATTTATTAGTTGATATTGCTTTTGTATTATCCATTACGAAACTCTTAAATTCTGGATTACTTACTAAATTATCTATATAGTTATTAACAATTTGGTCTAGATATTCTATTCTCATTCTGTGTGGTGTGCATCCATAATTTTCTCTAATATCTTTTATTGCACCTTCATTACTATATTTTTTGCATAAATAACTATCCGGTCTTTTTCTTGCACCTGTGCTTCCTTTTCTTTTATACATTGGTGTTCCACATCTTCCACAATATAAAAGTCCTGAATACAAGTTATTATTTGTATCTACAAATTTGAATCCGTTATTGTATTTATCACTTTCTTTTTTTCTTTTCTTTCGTATTTTTTGCACTTTTTCAAATAGTTCTTTATCTATAACCCCCTCATGATGATTTTCAATAATAGTCCATTCTTGTTCTGGCTTTACTCTTGTTTTTTTAGATTTAAAACTTAACTTTTCTGTACGCCCTCCTACATAGTCACCTATATATCTTCTATCATCTAAAATCCTTACAATGTGCTGTGCTTTCCAGTTTGCAGTTTGTTTTGCATTTGTAAAACCCCTGCTCTGAGATGGTGTTGGTATTCCTTTTTTATTTAAGTATGTGGCTATTTTTTGGTAACCCCAATCTTTTGAATATAGTTCAAATATTTCTTGTACTATGGCTGCAGTTTCTCCATTTATAACTAGCTGTTTTCCATCTTTGTTATAACCATAAATTGCTTTTACCAATAAATCTCCTTCTTCTATTTTGTGTCTTAAATTTCTTCTTATATTTTTGCTATCATCTCTTGCCCTTCTCTCATTAAACCATGCATAT
Organism: uncultured Clostridia bacterium; assembly: GCA_947623945.1. GTDB lineage: Bacteria > Bacillota > Clostridia > TANB77 > CAG-508 > CAG-269. The sequence goes on from CANQHU010000010.1 coordinate 937, forward strand.
AATCCAAACATTTCTTCATTATATTGCTCGTCTTCAAATATTATTTCAACACCCTGCTCTTCTAAATATTCTACAAATTCTAACGCTTCCCTTTGATTTCTTCCTAATCTTGCAGAATTTTTAAAGACTATTACATCTATTTCTTTTTTTCTTGCTCTTTCTTTAATATCATCAAATCTACTAAAGTCTGTTCCACTTTTGTCATCATCCATTATAATATCAACAATGTTGGTATATCTATGACTTTTACAATATTTAATTAGCAAATCTCTTTGTGTTTCTATTCTTTCGTAGTTTTCTCCATAGTCATCTCTGCTTTCTCTGCAATAGATTACTACTCTTTTTTCTTCGTTAGACTTTTTCATAGATTACCTCCGTTTTTATAATGTATCAATAACATTTTTATTTTTATAATATTTTATTGTTGCTATTATACGTTAAAAGTTCTAAAATTTCAAGTTATTTACTTAGAAATTTTAGAACTTCATTTTTTAAATATTTTTTAATATTTTCACAAAATTTGTTGACATTTGTAAATTATTTTAGTACAATAATATTGAACTACTGAAAGCACGAATGTGTCGTAGGTGGTGTTTTTTTATTATTCTTCACCAGAATTTAATTTTCTTATTTCTTTAGCATTTTTATCTGATACAACCTTTTTTCCTGTTTTTCTTTCTAGTTGTTCTCTTGCAATTCTTGCAATGTTACCACCTTCTTTAACAGAATCTTCTGCTTCCTTAAAGCCTTTTTCTTTTTTGCTTTTTGAAATTTCTGTAGATGATGTTTCAGCAAGCATATTCAATACTAATTCCATATTTGTCATATTATCTCTTAAATTTTCTTTTTTTAAACCTTTTAAATTTTTATATTCTTTAACAGAATAACCACTCCAAGCTTGTGTTAGAATATTTGTTAATATTGCAAAATCTCTTCCTTCACTTATTCCTTTTTCTTTTAATTCATCTGTAAATTCTTTTCTTATATCTATTGTTTTTAATCTTTGATTTATCCATTCCTCTGAGTATCCTTTTTTTCTGTATATATCTAACGCTCTATTTATTGCTATTTCTGGATCATATGCTTCATCTATTCGCTCTTTTCCAACTTGTGCTAGCCATAATTTAAAAGGTTCTGCTTTCTTTGATGGTATAGACTGTATTAAACGTAAAACTTGCTCTGTATTCATTACATCAGTATTATAATATTTCCCATCTGCTGATTTCATTTTCAGTTGGTTAGTAAAACTAACCAACTCACTTCCTTCTTCATTTAGTTTGCCTTTCAACCACTTCCAATAATTTCTTGATTTTTGATAATCATTATCTGTTAATACAGAAACTACATCAACAACAGAAAAATACCATTTTTCTTGTTCTTCATCCCATTTAGCTCTAATTTTTTTATCCTCAAATATTTTTAATTCATTTTCTTGTCCCATTTCATACCTCTCTTTCTCAAGTTATTCGGAAATTCCGAACAACTCAAAATCTCTTTTATTTCTTCTATTTATATCATATTCATAAGTTTTTTTCAATAGTTTTGCGAAATTTTGTTCTTGTTTTTTATTTATATTTTTCTTGTATTCTATCAGAAATAATATCGGTGAATACCTGTTTATAATCTTGAATATCACTATTATTTGATTTTGGACAAATAAATACTGCAAATGGTAATTTATCTTTTATCTTTTTATCTTTATTATCCTTTGCCTTCTCCAGAATATTCACCTGCCTTTCTATTTTTAAATTATATTGCTTTGATTTTTGTCCTTATTACTAAAAATTTTGATAATGCAGATAAAAAAATAAGATAGAAAACCTTTTTAGTTTTCTACCTCATGTATTACTATCTTAAAGAATCATTATTAAGTGCTTCTTTTAATTGTGTGCTTAATATATTTGTTTCATTTTCCATGTTTTCTGATGATTTTTTTAATGTTGCATTTAACTTACCATCTTCGTATAAATACAATGTCACTTGTTTTTTTCCATTTGGAGTTGTTCCTGACTTAACTTCTGCATCTCCTAAATATATTCCACTTAATGAATTAAATGTTATATCATTTTCTATATCTTCTTCTAATTGATTAATTTTTAAATTAAGTTCCTTCTCACTGGATATCATTTGGTTTACTTTTGTATTTGAAATATATAACATATAACTAATAATGCAAATAATAATAATTGCAATAATTAAGAAGAATGTTGATAAACTTATTTTTCTATCTTTATTTTCATTAACAGTTTTTCGCCCCTTTTTGGATATTATAACATATCTAAAAAGATTTTCAATATTATTTACGTCATATAACGATATATGCTTCTTATATTGTCATTTGTTTATATTTATTTTCTACGCTTTCATTATATCATTTTAGTGATTTTTTAGTTTCTTTTGTTTGCATAACTTGACTTTTTAAACAATTTCAGTACAAAGCTGGACGAAACGAAAAGAAGCAGAGGGCAACAGTCGGATCGACGTGGCCGCGGTCAGAAGCCGAAGTAGAACTGCCACCGTTGAAATTTCCTCCCCTACAGCTACAAGGACTGTCAGCACGCGCGGTTGCATGTTCTAATGTCCTTTCCCATTCATTTCCTGCGAAATCATAGATATTTAATATTTTCGTTTTTTCTGATGCTCCTGTAGACAATAAAATACAATTGTCTACTGTTCTATCAGTAATTGCTTGTTTCGTTAATTCTGTCATTTTTGTCCATTTATTTGAAAAATAATAATTTTTGTCACTATTATTATAATACACATATCCACTTTTTGCATTACTACTTTCAATTGGTATCTCTACATTACAATAATTTCCCCATTTATTACTATTTGTATTAATATCTGTTTCATTTAAATCACTTTTTACTTCTAAGTATTTACATACTAAATCCCATTGTATTCCAAATAATAAACTACTTGTTTTACTACTATCTGGTGCCATCTCATTTGCTAATTTTTGTGCTTCGCTACATGTTACAAAATTATATGGTATTGCATCTTTTTGACTTATTGCTTTTGATGAAGTTGAAATATCTATTCTTGTACTTGAACCTGTTCTTCCTAGTTTTAAACTTTCTTCATCTGCTCCTGTTGTTCCCTTTATTCCTGCTTCATATCTTCCTATCCAAAATCCTCCATTTTTATATACACTCTTTATCATTTTTTGATATGTTTCTTTATATTCATTTAATGTTAATCCACATCCTGTTTTTAACTCTTTTTGTGTTTCAGTTGTTGCTGTTTTTTCTGTTATATAACTTTCTCCATCTTTTGCATACCATTCATCTGTCCAATTACGTTCTTGTCCTTTACTTCCTTCAGTATATGATTTTGCATATGTTTTTAATGCTGTTGTTATGGAATCACAATTTGTTTTGTCATCTTCAGAATATCCTGTTTCATTTGCAAAAGTTAAATCTGCGGGCATAATTGATTTTGGTACTTCTATCCATACCCACTCATTTCCGTTTTTATCTACTGCTACTAATCCTTCATTAACTGTACTTTCTCCTTCTTTTCTTGTTGGTGCCATTCCTGCTGGAATTGTTACTCCATTATATTCTATTTCTTCAAAACTCATATTTGCTTCTGCTTGTAGTAATTTTTGTGTTTCCTCTTTTTCAGCTGCGTCATTTTTCTCTTTTGCTGTTTGTGCCTTTGTTAGTATTCCATTATCCCCTGTCAAAGTTGCAATTGATACTGCTGCTAAAATTAGCAATACAATTATTGTGATTACTAATGCAATTAATGTTATTCCCTGATTTTTATTTATTTTTGTTTTCGTTTGTAATTTTTTCTTTTTCATTTGTTTCCTCCCTTTTCATATTTATTGTAATTATTCTATTTAATTTTATTGGTTTATGTCAATATGTTATGATATATTAAATATACTTAACTCTCGAAATAAAAAAAATCGTCTTAGATTTTTTTCTAATACGATTTTCTCTTTTTTTGTTAAGCCCTCTATTTAATTATGCATATTAAAGCTACTTTTTCTATTTTTTATATTTTGGTTTTCACAGTGTTCAGTCCTACTTGTACTGATACTTAAATTTTCAGTACAAAACTGGTCGAAACGAAGTGTAGTCGTAGGAACTGGTCGTATTGTCGTAGATGCGGTAAGAAGCTGGATAAACAGAACTGTCACCGTGGAAAACGCCTCCTCTACAGCTACAAGGATCGCTAGTATACACGGTTGCATGTTCTAATGTCCATTCATATTCATTTCCTGCAAAATCATAGATATTTACTTTTTTATTTCTTTCTGTTATTCCTGTACTAAATAATGCTACTCCTTCTGGTGGTCCTGGTTTAACTATTGGCTTTTCATAATTATCTGGAATTTTTTGCCATGTTGCTGTACTACCATATCCATTACTTGAGGAAAGAATATAACATTTACCATCTTTTACTGCAAAAGTTTTATTCATATAATTTCCCCATTCTCCACTATCTGAATTTATACTTGCCTTTATACTTTCCCTATTGCTTCCTTCTTGTTTTTTTACTTCCTTTTCTTCTATAAACTTACACACTAAATCCCATTGTATTCCAAATAATAAACTACTTGTTTTACTACTATCTGGTGTCATTTCTTTTGCTAATTTTTGTGCTTCACTACAATATACATTATTATATGGTATTGCATCTTTTTGACTTATGGCTTTTGGTGAAGTAGATATATCTATACGAGGTTTATTTGACTGTGTTCTTCCTAATTTTAAACTTTCTTCATCTGTTCCTGTTGTTCCCTCTATTCCTGCTTCATATCTTCCTATCCAAAATCCTCCATTTTTGTACACACTCTTTAACATTTTTTGATATGTCTCTTTATATTCATTTAATGTTAATCCACATCCTGTATCTAAATTTTTTTGTGATTCTATTGTTACTGTATTTTCTGTTACTATATCATTTACTCCTTTATCTGCATACCATTCATCTTTCCAATTATAATTGTCCGTTGCTCTACCTTTTGTATATGGGTCTGCATATGCTTTTAATACTTCTTCTATTTTATCATAGTCATTTTCAGTTGTTGGCGGATTTTCTCCATTATAGTCTGGATTTGTATAGATACTTTTTGGTACTTCTATCCATACCCACTCATTTCCGTTTTTATCTACTGCAACTAATCCTTCATTAACTGTGCTTTCTCCTTCTTTTCTTGTTGGTGCCATTCCTGCTGGAATTGTTACTCCATTATATTCTGTTTCTTCAAAACTCATATTTGCTTCTGCTTGTAGTAATTTTTGTGTTTCCTCTTTTTCAGCCGTGTCATTTTTCTCTTTTGCGGTTTGTGCCTTTGTTAGTATTCCATTATCCCCTGTCAAAGTTGCAATTGATACTGCTGCTAAAATTAACAATACAATTATTGTGATTACTAATGCAATTAATGTTATTCCTTGATTTTTATTTGTTTTTGTTTTCGTTTGTAATTTTTTCTTTTTCATTTGTTTCCTCCATTTTCATATTTATTGTAATTATTCTATTTAATTTTGTTGGTTTATGTCAATATGTTATGATATATTAAATATACTTAACTCTCGAAATAAAAAAATCGTCTTAGATTTTTTTCTAATACGATTTTCTACTTTTTTTGTTAGATCCCCTATTTAATTATGCATATTAAAGCTACTTTTTCTATTGTTTAAATTTGGTTTCACAGTGTTCAGTCCTACTTGTACTGATACTTAAATTTTCAGTACAGAGCTGGTCGAAACGAATAGTAGTTGTAGGCAGCAGGCCTATAGTTACCGCGGAAAGAAGCCGAACCATCAGAACTGTCATTGTTGAAATCGCCTCCTCTAAGGCTACAAGGACCGTAAGTATTCATGGTTGCATGTTCTAATGTCCATTCCCATTCATTTCCTGCAAAATCATATATATTTAGCTTTTTTGTAGTATCTGATGCTCCTGTTGATAATAAAGTATAAAAACTTACCCCTTTTGCACTATCATAAGAATTATCATAAGATTTTTTATTATCTGTTATAGAAGCCCATGGCATATTATATGTTCCTTCATGATCATCATATGAAGTCGCTTTTGCATTAGAACTCGTTATTTGTAAAGTTGTATTTTTATAATTTCCCCAACTTTGGCTATCTGTATTGATACTTTCTATTATATTCGTTTTTTCTTCTTCTCCTTGTTTTGCTACTTCTTTTTCTTCTATAAATTTACATACTAAATCCCATTGGATCCCAAATAATAAACTACTTGTTTTACTACTATCTGGTGTCATTTCTTTTGCTAATTTTTGTGATTCACTACAATAAACCCAGTTATATGGTATTGCATCTTTTTGACTTATTGCTTTTGGTGCAGTAGAAACATTATCAATTCTTGCACTTGCAGTTGTTCTTCCTAATTTTAAACTTTCTTCATCTGTTCCTGTTGTTCCTTCTATTCCTGCTTCATATCTTCCTATCCAAAATCCTCCATTTTTGTATACACTTTTTATCATTTTTTGATATGTTTCTTTATATTCATTTAATGTTAATCCACAGCCTGTATCTAAATTTTTTTGTGATTCTATTGTTACTGTATTTTCTGTTACTATATCATTTACTCCTTTATCTGCATACCATTCATCTGTCCAATAATATCCTTGTCCTACTTTTCCTTCCGTATATGGGGCTGCATATGCTTTTAATACTTCTTCTATTTTATCACAATCATTTTCAGTTGTTGGCGGATTTTCTCCATTATAGTCTGGATTTGTATAGATACTTTTTGGTACTTCAATCCATACCCACTCATTTCCATTTTTATCTACTGCAACTAGCCCTTCATCAACTGTACTTTCTCCTTCTTTTCTTGTAGGTGCCATTCCTGCTGGAATTGTTACTCCATTATATTCTGTTTCTTCAAAATTCATATTTGCTTCTGCCTGTAGCAACTTCGCTGTTTCCTCCTTTTCAGCTGCGTCATTTTTTTCTTTTGCCGTTTGTGCTTTTGTCAAAATTCCATTGTCACCTGTTAGTGTTGCAATACTTACTGCAGCCAAAATTAAAAGTACGATAATTGTAATTACTAACGCAATTAATGTTATTCCTTTTTCTCCTTTCAAGTGTTTTTGCTTCAATTTTTCTTTTTGTTTTTCCATTCTTTTTTCCTCGCTTGTATAATAAATTTAGGTTTTTAAAAGGATTCCTATAAACCTTTTAAAAGAATTATGTTGAATTAGTATTATATATTTACATTCAAATTTTAGCACAGAAATTTTTTCTTGTAAATAATTTTTTCTATTTTTCTTTCTAATCTTTTCTATTTCTCTTTGTACATTTATTGTTTTTATAAAATAATTTAGTATTAAAATATTCTTTTTCCAATACACTATCATAACATAAATTTTTGTTTGATGTATCAATCAAACATCACATCCACCTGGATAAGAAAATGTTACTTCTCCATATGTTCCAACTAATGCTCCCACAAATATAACAGATGAACGCATTTGTCTCATTAATTCTTCTGGTATTTCATATTTGCATATTTTACTTGTATCTATAATTACCTTATTTTTCTTTTTTGTTACAGTTCCCCCTAATTTTCGTAAAATTTCAAACATCATTTGCGTATCATGTATATTAGGTACGTTATATAAAGTCGTTTTCCCTTTATTTAATATACTAGCTGCAATGATAGGTAATGATGCATTTTTAGAACCTGATATTGTTACTTCTCCTTCTACTTTTTTCCCTCCTTCGATTATGTACTCTGACATTTTTTTACCACCTTTCACTTTTATTTGCTATATATTATGTTTTCTTAACGTAAAAAGTGAATTTCATGTATTGAAAATTTTTACATAATATCGTATAATATGGTCATATTAAAGTTATGGAGGAAAATTATGAAAAAGATAACTGTAAAAGATTTATACAAAAATACACAAGATTTTGCTCAAAAAGAAATTACAATAGAAGGTTGGGTAAAAACAGTTCGTGATTCTAAAACATTTGGATTTATAGAATTAAATGATGGTACATTTTTTAAAAATGTACAAATTGTTTTTAATAATGCTTTAGAAAATTTTGAAGAAATATGCAAATTAACCATTAGTTCATCTATTAAAGTAGTTGGAAATTTTATTTTAACAGAAAACGCAAAACAACCATTTGAAATTCAAGCAACTAAAATTGAAATAGAAAGTCTATCAGATAGAAGTTACCCTCTTCAAAATAAAAAACATTCTTTTGAATATTTAAGAACAATTTCTCATTTACGTCCAAGAGCAAATACCTTTAGTGCTGTATTTCGTGTTAGAAGTGTTTTAGCATATGCTATTCATAAATTTTTTCAAGAAAGAGGATTTGTGTATGTAAATACTCCTATTCTTACAGGAAGCGATGCTGAAGGTGCTGGAGAAATGTTTAATGTAAATTCTTTTGACCTAAACAACATTCCAAAAACTGAACAAGGCGAGGTTGATTTTTCACAAGATTTCTTTGGAAAATCTACTCATCTTACTGTAAGTGGACAATTAAATGCTGAAACTTTTGCTCAAAGTTTTTGTAATGTCTACACTTTTGGACCTACTTTCCGTGCTGAGAATTCAAATACAGTAAAGCATGCCGCAGAGTTTTGGATGGTTGAACCTGAAATCTGTTTTGCTGATTTAAATGATGATATGGATTTGGCAGAAGATATGATTAAATATATTTTTCAATATGTATTGGATAATTGCCCAGAAGAAATGGAATTTTTTAATAAATTTATTGACAACGGACTATTAGAAAGATTAAATCATGTTATTCAATCTGATTTTGTAAGAATTAGTTATACAGATGCCATAAAAGAATTAGAAAAGCATAATGATGAATTTGAATATAAAGTTTCATGGGGTGTTGATTTGCAAACAGAACATGAAAGATATTTATGTGAAAAAATCTTTAAAAAGCCTGTATTTGTAAAAGATTATCCTCAGGATATAAAAGCCTTTTATATGAAACAAAATCCAGATGGAAAAACTGTTGCAGCAAGTGATTTACTTGTTCCAGGTATTGGAGAAATTGTTGGTGGTAGTCAAAGGGAAGAAAATTATGATAAATTATTAAATCGTATGAAGGAATTAAATATGCCACTTGATAGATATGATTGGTATTTAGATTTAAGAAAGTATGGAAGTTGTGTTCATTCCGGATTTGGTTTAGGTTTTGAAAGAGCTATTATGTATTTGACTGGTATGCAAAATATTCGTGATGTTATTCCATTTCCAAGAACTCCAAAAAATTGTGAATTTTAATAAAAAGAAGGAGACCACTTAAAATTGTTTTTAAGTGGTCCTTTAAAATTTAGTACTCTCTCATGCTTTCCAACTCATCTTTTACAAATTCGATGAGTTTGTTCTTTTCTGCATATGTTAGAGGGATTGATCTTGCCTCTACCTCACATTCTGCCTGCCAAGGGTACAACCCCCGTTGAAACATACTTGCTGCAATTTTTTTTGCGATTCGCTTTAAATTCATCTTGTTCTCCTTCTACCTAACTGTACTGTCTGTTAGGATTTTTGTTTTTTTGGTTACATTAATTTTAACATATTTTACATAATTTTGCAACCTATAACAAAAATAGAGAATCAGATTTTAATCTAATTCTCCAATTTCTTTATTTTCCATAATACGCATCTAATAAAATTTGTTTTAATTCACTTACCAATGGTAATCTTGGATTTGCATTAGTACATTGGTCCTCAAAGGCACGGTCTGCTAGCATATCTACTTTTGCTAAAAATTCTTGTTCTTCAATTCCTGCATCTTTTAATGATTTTGGAATGTTTAAATGTTCATTCATTTCTTGAATTTTTGCAATTAAGCTATTTATTCCTTCTTCTTTAGTATCTGCCTTTAATCCAACTTTCTTTGCTAATTCATAATATTTTTCATCTGCTATGAAATATTCATATTTTGGGAATGATACAAATTTAGTAGGTTTAGAACTATTGTATCTAATAACATATGGTAAAATAATTGCATTTAATCTACCATGTGCCATATGAAATTCTGCTCCAAGTTTATGTGCTAATGAATGGTTTATTCCTAAAAATGCATTAGTAAAAGCCATTCCTGCAATTGTACTTGCATTGTGCATTTTTTCTCTTGCTAATTTATTTGTTCCATCATCATATGCTTTCTCTAAATACCTCATTACTAATTCCACAGCTTTTTCTGCTAAACCATCTGTGTAATCAGATGCCATGTTTGAAACATATGCTTCAATTGCATGTGTTAAAACGTCCATTCCTGTATCTGCTGTAACTGTTTTTGGCAAGCTCATAACTAAGTCTGGATCAACAATTGCTACATCTGGCGTTAGTTCATAATCTGCTAATGGATATTTTTTATTTTTTTCTTTGTCTGTTATAACTGCAAATGATGTTACTTCAGAACCTGTTCCAGAAGTTGTTGGAATTGCTACCATTTTACACTTTGTTCCTAGTTTTGGAAATTTATAGGTACGTTTTCTAATATCCATGAATTTTAATTTTAGCCCTTCTACATCTGCATCTGGATTTTCGTAAAATAGCCACATTCCTTTTGCTGCATCAATTGGGCTTCCTCCACCTAAAGCAATAATGACATCAGGCTTGAACCCTTGCATTACACTAACACCTTTTTTTATCGTGTCAAATGATGGGTCTGACTCTACATCACTAAATATTTCACAGTGTACATGCTTTTGTCTTTTTCTTAAATGATATAAAATTTTATCGACATATCCGAATTTGACCATTCCTTCATCTGTTACAATAAATGCTCTTTCAATGTCTGGCATTTTTTCTAAATATTGAATTGAACCTGCTTCAAAATATATTTTTTCTGGAATTTTAAACCACTGCATATTAACTCTCCTTCTCGCAACTCTTTTTATATTAATTAAATTTACAGATGATACATTTGCTGTTGTTGAGTTTCCTCCAAATGAACCACATCCTAAAGTTAGTGATGGCATATTTGTATTATATATATCACCTATTGCTCCATGTGTTGATGGGGAGTTAACTATAATTCTTCCTGCTTTCATAGTTTTAGAAAATCTTAATGTTACTTCTCTGTCTTCAGAATGAATAACTGCAGAATGTCCAAGTCCACCAAATTCTAATAATTTTTCTGATTTTTCAATTCCTTCGTCTTCATTTTCTACTATATAATAAGTAAGCACTGGGCTTAATTTTTCTTTTGAAAATGGGTACTCTCTTCCAATTCCTTCTTCATATACTACAATTACTTTTGTATTCTCTGGTATTTCAAATCCTGCCTCTTTTGCAATTGTATAAGGAGATTTTCCAGGTATATTAGATTTTAATTTATATCCATTTTCTTCTATATAATCAAACATAGTGTCTGCCAATTTTTGTTTTTCTTCTGGATTTACAAAATAGCAACCGCGCTTCTCTCATTAGTTTTTCAAATTCTTCATAAATTTCTTTATCTACTAAAACTGCTTGTTCTGATGCACATATCATTCCATTATCAAATGCTTTTGACAAAACTACATCATTTACTGTTGTTTTTAATTTTGCTGATTTATGAATGTAACATGGCACATTTCCGAGGTCCTACACCTAGTGCTGGTTTTCCACAAGAATATGCTGCTTTTACCATTCCTGTTCCACCTGTTGCTAAAATTAAGTTGACATCTGGATGGTTCATAAGCAACCTTGTTGCTAAAACACTTGGTTCTTCTATCCATAAAATACAATTTTCTGGCGCTCCTGCTTTGATTGCTGCATCTCGAAGTATTCTTGCTGCTTCCATACTACATTTTTGACTAGATGGATGGAATCCAAATACAATAACATTTCTTGTTTTTGCTGCAATTATAGATTTAAACATGGTTGTAGAAGTTGGATTTGTTACTGGTGTTACACCTGCTATAATTCCAACTGGTTCTGCTATTTCTACATAATCGTCTTCATCATTTTCATTTATAATTCCAACAGTTTTTTCATATTTTATACTATGATATACATATTCTGTTGCAAACATGTTCTTTGTTATTTTGTCTTCATAGATTCCTCTTCCGTGTTTCTTCTACTGCCATTTTGGCAAGTTCCATATGATGCTCTAATCCTGCCATTGACATTGCTTTTGTGATGTTGTCTACTGTTTTTTGATCTAATTTTAAATATTCTTTTGAGGCTATTTTCGCTTTTTCGATTAGTTCATTTATCATTTTTTGAACTTTTTGTTCTTCTTCACTTATATTATCTTGCATAAAAAAATTCCTCCTCTTTTGTGTTTATTTTAACCATAATTATTATATATTATTAGAATTTTTTGTCAAGATTTTTAAAATAGTTTTGGGTGTTTTTTTGCCCCGTCCCAAAAAACATCCTAAAAAACAATATTTATATTAACTTATAGGTTTTATTTATAGTATGTAGTTTCTGTAAATTTAAACTATAAAATGCTATATTAATTGATATATAGAATAGGAAGGTGATTTTAATGGCACTAGATTATGCCGTAATTGGTCAAAGAATTAAACAAGCAAGACTTGCTAAAAACTTAACACAAGAAGATTTAGCAGAGCAAATTGATATTTCAGTCGCTTTTTTAAGTAGAGTTGAAAGAGGTAATTCTCATATAAATTTAAAAAGATTGAATCAATTATGTGGTTTATTAGATGTAACAGAAGGATATGTTTTAAATGGAGCTTCTAGTAGTTCTAAAAATTATTTAAACAAAGAATTTTCTGAATTAATAAAAGGATGTTCTCCTGAAAAGCAAAAATTAATTTATAATATTGCAAAAGTAATTGTTGACGCAGACATTTAGTCTATAAAGAATGAAGATTTTCCAAATTAGAAAATCTTCATTCTTTTTTATTTATCTATATTTTTATATCTATAATAACTATATCCACCTATCATTAAAATTGCTATTATCGCAATTATTGTAATTGATAATATTCCTGTTTGTGGAATTGACATTGGAGCTGTAGTATTGTCTGGTTTTACTGCTGGCTTTTCTTGTTGATTTGTTGTTCCAAATACATCATCTAAACTTTCTACTTTTTTTCCATCTAAATATAATTCCCCAGATCCGTTATTTTCTACTTGTAATGTATGTTGCTTTTCAACTTTTTTACTATTAAGCTCTGCGATTTCTTTTATATATACGTATAAATTGTCAGATTCTGATAATTCACTAAAGTTTTCTATGTTTCTGCTATCAAGATTTATAATAATACTATAAGTTCCATCACTTTCTTTTTGAGCTGTTGCTTTTTTCCAGCTATTTTCTGGTATATTTTTATCTCCTTGCGTTCCTGATAAGTAATAATAATATGTATAATTATTATCTGTACTTCCTATTTTTATATTTGAAACTTTAATATTTGCTTTTACATATGATTTATTTATATCATCTGAGAAAAAGTATAGTTCCATTTTTGTCATATCTGCTTTAGATTCTGCAAAATTTGAAGATGTTGGTCCTTTTAGTTGTGTAGATTGTCCTGCTTTTATTTCAACTGTGAATGTAGCTGTTTTTTCTTTATATGTTACAGTTATTGTTTTTGTACCTAATTGTTTATTATCAAAACCAGATACTGTTACACTGCTGTCTTTCATATCTATTATTTGGCTTGAGCCATCACTATAAAATACTTTTATTTTTCCTCCCGTTAAATCTAAATTTTCTTGATTTTGAATATATTCTCGCTTACTAGGTAAAGTTGATATTTCAATTTTAGTAATAGTTTTAGTTGCTTCTCCCTCTTCTTTTGTAAATGCCTTTATGCAAGCATTTCCTTGCATTTCTGCACTTTCAAATTTTGCCATATCTTGCCAAATATTATGTTCTATGCTAGAATCTGTTGATATAAAACTTTCTCCTTCGTTTACTATAGCTTCTGACCAATTAGTATCCTCCACTTTAGATTCTGTTGAAATTACTTTTTTGTTTTCAGATGCTATAAATTTTACTGCAACTACAAATGTATCACTTGTTAATTCAATTGGTTCTGCAAACTCTAATGTATGATATCCAGGTTCAATATCTTCATTGTTTCCTTCTGCTAATTGAACTTTTTTCAAATTGTTTAAACTTTTATCACTTCCATTTGGATTTACATATACCTCACAAGTATATCCTTGGTATGTTTCAATAGCTACTTTATCTATTTTTTCTTTTTTGCTAGGATCTCTTTTAAAAACATTAGCAACATATACATTTTCATTTCCAGTTACGACTATTCCATTATATGCTCCTAATACATCATGTTGATAAATATTATCATAATCTTTTGTTGCACTTGCTTTTTGTATTCCATATAAGTTAGTGTAAACATTTACATCTTCATATGAAATATACATATACCCTTTGTCACCAATTTCTACTATGATTTCGTTATCTTTTATTGATACTTTACCTTCTCCAAACATTTCTTCATATAAACTTTTTACAAAACCATCAGGTATTTTCTCAGGTGAATCTATGTTTTTTGAATTAAAAAGTTCTTCATATTGATTATATAAATTTTCTTTTAGCTCTTGTAAATTTTCTTTTTGTTCTTCTCCCCATGAGTTTTTTATAATCCATGCGCCATTATTTTTAGGCTGATGTTTTTCGTTAAAATTATCTTTATTATATGTATCATCCCAACCAATAATTGTAACAGCATGGTCCATTGGACTTTCTTCTGAATCACTACAATAAATTGCACCTGTTTTATTATTATAATTATCTGATAATAGTTTTGCACCATGTATGCCTGCATAAATACCACCATAATTAGATATATGTTCTTTCATTTCTTCCATAACTGCTTGTTTTTGTTCTTCTGTTTTTGGTGTTTCAAACTGAACTGTATCAAATAATGTTGTAACTACATTTTTATTTTGTATTTCTGATATATCTATAAGTCCTTGAGTATTTGTAAAAGGAACTTGCTCTTCTGTTACTGCTCCATTTCCATTTGTCAAATATGCTATTGCATGAAAAATATTTCCACCCTCGGCTATTGTTTTTGTAAAACCATTTTCATTTATTTGGTTATTTTTGAACATTGCCCTTGATGTAGCATAAGCCATATGTTGTTCTGAATAATCATATGTTACAGGTGTTTTAGATGCAAGTTTATCTTTTAACGCTAAATTAGTTTCTAATACTCCTGTACTTGCAAATGCCCAACATTCATTTGTATCCATTTGATTTCTTACTTTAACATTAGCTGGAATTTCAGTTCTTAAGTCAAACTTATTTAATATGCTTGCTTTTAATAATTGTGAACGTTTGAATATATTAGGAAGATTTTTTAAATATTCTTCATTAGTTTTTCTATTTTTTATATCATATTTTCTTGGCATTAGAACTTTACTTTTTTCTTCATCATCTAATTCTAGCCAATTTTTATATTCTTCACTATATTCTGCTTTTTTTATATTTTTCTCAATATCTGTTTTTGCAAATACTGTTTCAAAAGATAAAATAATAAAAAATACAGTTACAAAAGTTGTTAATTTGTATAAAAATTTTTTCATCATATGCCCCCTAATTTTATTTTTCATTTTTATTATAACATAGCAATATTAATGGCTCAAGAATTTAAATATTAAGTTTATGTTACAAATATTACTATTTTGTAATATTGTTTTGTTGTTTTTGCAACAGTTATTTTTACTTTATTGATATATTATTTTCATGTTGTTATTATTTTATAAGTGTGCTATTATAATATTTGTGAAAATTGTCTATAATAACAATAAATATATTAAAGGAGGCAAAATTATGAAATTTGAACAATGGAATGGATTTGAAAGTGGAGATTGGCAAGAAGAAATTAATGTAAGAAATTTTATTCAAAAAAATTATACACCTTATGAAGGTGATGATAGTTTTTTATGTGATGCAACAGAAAAAACTAAAAAGTTATGGAATGAAGTTCTTGATTTATATCAAAAAGAAAAAGAAAGTAACGGTGGTGTCTTAGATATTGATACAAAAACTGTTTCTACAGTATCAAGCCATGATGCAGGATATATTGATAAAGACTTAGAGGATATAGTTGGACTTCAAACAGATGCACCTTTAAAGAGGGCTATTATGCCATTTGGTGGAATTAGAATTGTAGAAAAATCTTGTGAAAGTTATGGTAGAGAAGTTGATAAACAAGTAGATGAAATTTTTCATAAATACAGAAAAACTCACAATGATGGTGTATTTAGTAGCTATACTCCAGATATCAGAGCTGCTCGTTCTGCTCACTTGCTTACTGGTCTTCCAGATGGTTATGGACGTGGAAGAATAATTGGAGATTATAGAAGAGTTGCACTATATGGTATTGATTATTTAATTGAAGAAAAGAAAAAAGAATTAAATGTTTTAGATGTTGATGAAATGACAGAAAATATAGTTCGTGAACGCGAAGAAATAAGTGAGCAAATTAAAGCTCTAGAAGATTTAAAAGTAATGGCTTCAAAATATGGCTTTGATATTTCAAAACCTGCAAAAGATAGTAAAGAAGCTGTTCAATGGCTATATTTTGGTTATTTAGGAGCAATTAAAGATCAAAACGGAGCTGCCATGAGTCTTGGAAGGACTTCTACTTTCTTAGATATTTATTTTGAAAGAGATTTAAAAAATGGAACTTTAACAGAAGAACAAGCTCAAGAAATTATGGATCATTTTGTTATGAAATTAAGATTAGTTCGTTTTTTAAGAACACCTGAATATAATGAATTATTTAGTGGAGACCCTGTGTGGGTAACAGAAAGCATTGGTGGAATGGGAATTGATGGTAGAACTTTAGTTACAAAAAATTCTTTTAGAATTTTACACACACTTCAAACTTTAGGACCTGCTCCTGAACCAAATTTAACTGTTTTATGGTCTACTAGACTTCCAGAAGGTTTTAAAAGATTTACAACAAAATTATCTATAAATACTTCTTCTATTCAATATGAAAATGATGATTTAATGAGAATCACTTTAGGAGATGATTATGGTATTGCTTGCTGTGTATCACCTATGAAAATTGGAAAACAAATGCAATTTTTTGGTGCAAGAGCAAATCTTGCTAAAACTTTATTATATGCTATCAATGGTGGTAAAGACGAAATTTCTGGAAAGCAAGTTACTCCAAAATATGAACCTATCACTTCTGAATATTTAAACTATGATGAAGTTATGGAAAAATTTAATCAAATGATGGATTATGTAGCAAAAATTTATATTAAAGCTCTAAATATTATTCACTATATGCATGATAAATATTCTTATGAAGCATTAGAAATGGCTCTTCATGATAGAGAAGTAATTAGGACTATGGCATGTGGAGTTGCAGGATTATCTGTTGTTGCAGATTCTTTATCTGCTATTAAATATGCTAAAGTTAAAGTAATTAGAAATGAAGCAGGTTTAGCAGTTGACTATAAAGTAGAAGGTGATTTTCCAAAATACGGAAATGATGATGACAGAGTAGACCAAATAGCAATTGATATTGTAAAAACTTTTATGAACAAGTTAAGAACTCATCAAACTTATAGGAACTCAAAACATACTTTATCTATATTAACAATTACTTCTAACGTTGTTTATGGTAAAGCAACTGGTAGTACACCTGACGGAAGAAAGTCAGGCGCTCCTTTTGGACCTGGTGCAAATCCGCTTCATGGTAGAGATTCAAATGGTGCTTTAGCTGTTATGAACACAATTGCAAAATTACCTTTTGATTCTGCTGAAGATGGTATTTCTTATACTTTTTCTATTACACCTAAAACTTTAGGAAAAACAGAGGAAGATAGAATTACAAACTTAGTTAATATGCTAGATGGTTACTTTGCTCAAACAGGTCATCATATAAATGTTAATGTATTTGATAGAAAATTATTAGAAGATGCTATGGAACATCCAGAAAAGTACCCACAACTTACAATTCGTGTTTCTGGTTATGCTGTAAACTTCACTAAATTAACAAGAGAACAACAATTAGATGTTATTAATAGAACTATTCATGAAAAAATTTAATCAAACAAATTTTGAAAGGAAATTACAATGCAAGAAAAAGATTTAAGATATTATGCAAAAATTCATTCTATTGAATCTTTTGGTACAGTTGATGGACCTCGGCATTCGCTTTGTGCTTTTTATGCAAGGATGTCATTTGGAATGTAAGTATTGCCATAATCGCGATACTTGGGATATGAATGATGGAGAATATAAATCTTTAGATGATATTTACGAAAAAATTCTTCGTTATAAAAATTATATCTATCCTAATCGGTGGCGTTACAGTTACAGGTGGAGAGCCTTTATTGCAAGTTAATTTTTTAATAGAACTATTTACAAAATTAAAAAAGAAAAATATCCATACTTGCATTGATACTTCTCGGAATGGTTTATATATCAGATGATATTAAAAAATTATTAGATTTAACTGACTTAGTTTTATTAGATATTAAACATATTGATGATAAAAAGTGCAAAGATTT
Organism: uncultured Clostridia bacterium; assembly: GCA_947623945.1. Taxonomy (GTDB): domain Bacteria; phylum Bacillota; class Clostridia; order TANB77; family CAG-508; genus CAG-269. The sequence continues at coordinate 19,388 of CANQHU010000010.1, forward strand.
GGTTGGAAAATCTAATAAATTAGAATTAGAATTTGCAAAATATTTAAGTAACAAAAACATTCCAATTTGGATTAGGCAAGTTATTATCCCAGGAATTACAGATGAAGTAGAAGATTTACTAAAATTAAAAGATTTTATTTCTACTTTAAAGTCTGTTCAAAAAGTGGAATTACTTCCTTATCATGATATGGGAAAATATAAATGGAAAAATTTAAATTGTAAATACGAATTAGAAAATATTAGACCTGCAAATGAAGAAGATATAGAAAAAGCAAAAAAAGTTTTAGGAATTTCCTAAAACTTTCTTTTTTACATACCTAATAATTTTAATTCTACATTTTCCATTTTGTATTTTCCATCTACTAAAACAAACTCTACTAATGTATTTGCTAGTGTTTCTTCATTTTGTCTTAAGTCTGTTGTAAAATACAATTTTATTTGTGGTATTTCTAATTCATTTTTTATAATTTCTTTAAAAGTTTCTGCCATGTGCTTTTCATCTTCACAAATTAAAATCAATTGTGGCATACTATTAAATCCTGAATCTCCTGGTACAAAATTTTCATAGAAATCTTTGTATAATCTCATTTTTTCAATTGTTTTCTTTTGCCAATCAGATTCTCTTCTAATTACTTCAAATACAAATTGAATTGATCTTTGATTTTTTGTTAATTTTACACTTCCACCTGTTGCTTTAAATATTTTTCCTGTAACTTTTGCATTTATTGCGGGTTTTACTATATAACTATCAAATGCTTTTACTTTTCTTAAATAAGCAATTAAAGTTTGATTTCCTGCTAATCTTTTCTTAATCATTGGAACTGGTTTTGTATTATCTGATGGTTGCCATTTACAGTCAATTTCTTTTGAATTTAATAAGTATTTTCCCATTTTCTCTAAGCAATAAATTCTATAAATTCCTTTTCCTTCATCAGAAGTAAAATAGTATCTTGTTAAAATTTTAGATTTTACAAGTTGATCTAGTTTATTATTTAATTTATCTTGAGATTTTGGATCTATCCCTTTAACTTCTAGCATTTGATACAATTGTCTTGAAGTTATAAATTCAAATTCATTTACTAATTCTAAAATTGCAAAATGAATTTCGTTTATATGTCCTATATCAATTTTATGTACAATTTGATTCATTGAAACATATCCGTCTTTTCCATCAAATGTTTTTATTTCGCCTTCTCTAATTGCAAAAGGTGATACTTGTGCTTTAATTTGGTTATCTTCAACCATTTTAAATCCCTCCTAATAATTTTAAATTACTGATAATTTAATTTTTCTTTTTTGAGTGTCTATTTTTTTTATATAAACATCTATTTTTTGTCCATAGTTAAGGCCTTCTTGGTATTCTGTCATTCCTACTAAATTAGGTGCAAGTTCAATAAAGATACCATTTTTGTTTTTTTCTGTTTCCCTTACAATTCCTTTTACCTTCATACCTGAAGAAAATTTTTTTGCATTTTCTTCCCATGAACCAAAGTTTTCTTTGTATGATAATATTGCTTGTCCTGTTTCTCTGTTAATAGATTTTACTACAACATCAACTTTTTGTCCAATTTTTAATCTTTCTTCTGGTGACTTTATTCTAGCAATAGATAAATCTTCAATATGTACTAAACCTACTACTCCTCCACCTATTTCTATAAATGCTCCATATGGTCTTATATTTTTAACAATTCCTGTTACTTTTGTTCCTTCTTGTAAATCTTCTTTTACCCAATTTAGCGCTTCTTGTTGCACTTCTTTTCTGGATAGAATAATTTGATTTTCTTTTGCTTCTTTTATTTTAAATTGTACAAATTTATGAACTTTTCCAGTACATAAATTACTTTTTGGTAATCCGCCTTCTTCTAAGTGGATTGCTTCAATTTCTTGTCTTGGTATTATTCCAGTTATTCCATGTTCAAATGAAATATATAAATTATAATCTTTGTCACAACTCTTTACTAAACCTTGCAAGATTTCATTATTTTTCATATAATCATATACATTTTTTTCATCTACTTTAGTTATTTCATTATTCCAGCCTTCTGGCTTGAATTTTAATGTATTCATTTGTTTTTTTCTCCTCTTTGTCATATGTTTATTTTATTATATCTTTTTTATTTTAAATTGTCAAAATGCGTGCCATATTTTCTAATTTTTTTACTTCTTCTTCTTTTAGGTATCTCCATTTTCCAATTGGTAAGTCTTTTACCCCAATTCCTGCTATTTTGCTTCTATGCAATGCTAAAACTTGATAACCTATTGCTTCACACATTTTACGTATTTGCCTATTTTTTCCTTCATGTATTGTAATTTCTAGCCTAGATTGATTTTTTTCTTCATCTGTTTTTAATATTTTTACTTTAGCAGGTTTTGTTTTGTAATTTTCTATTTTTACACCATTTTTTAATTGTTCTACTTGTTCTTTTTTTATAATTCCTTTTATTGTGACAGTATATGTTTTTTCAATCTCATGTTTTGGATGTGTAACTTTATATACAAAATCTCCATCATTTGTTAAAATTAAAGCTCCTGATGTGTACATATCTAGTCTTCCAACTGGCACAATTCTTTGTTTTACTTTTACTAAGTCTAATACTTGGTCTCTACCAAATTGGTCTTTTGCAGTTGTTACATATCCAATTGGCTTGTTTAATAAAATGTATATGTGTTCTTCTTTTTTGACTATTTTTCCTTCATATTCTACTTTGTCTTTATCTGGATTTATTTTTGTTCCAACTTCTTTTACCACTTTATTGTTTACTTTTATTTTTCCTTCTAATATTAGTTCTTCTGATTTTCTTCTCGATGCAATTCCCGCTTCTGCTAAATATTTTTGCAATCTAATTTCTTCCAAAACTTTCTCCTTTTAAAACTTTTAAAAATTATTATTTATAATATATCATAGTCTTTAATAATTATATATTCATAACTTTGTGTGTCGCAACTTCCATAAAAAAAGTTTAATGTCAGTTGCTCCAATCGCACTCATTTCATTCGTTTGGTCGCTTACGCAGTTATTCAATATAATTATTAAAGACTTTCTAATAACTTTTTAAAATAACTTGGCAATTCTGCCTCTAAAAGCATTTCTTTTCCACTGCTTGGATGTTTAAACTTCAAACTCTTTGCATGTAAACATTGCCCTTTAATATTCCATTCATTTTTGCCATTTGAATAAACTTCATCACCTATAATAGGATATCCAATTTGTGATAAATGTACCCTAATTTGATGTGTTCTTCCTGTTTCTATTTTTATTTCAAGTAAAGTACAGTTGTGATTTGGAAATCTTCCGTATTACTTTAAAATGTGTAATTGCTTCTTTTCCATTTTTACTTACAGCCATCTTTTTTCTATCTTTTGTGCTTCTTCCTATTGGCATATTTATAGTTGCCTCTTGTTCCTTTACAATTCCTCGTACAACTGCAATATATGTTTTTTCTGTTTCATGATTTTTAATTTGATTACTTAAATTAATATGTGATTTATCGTTTTTTGCAACTATTAAGATTCCAGAAGTATCTTTATCTAATCTGTGTACAATTCCTGGTCTAATTTCTCCACCAATTCCAGATAATGAGTCTTTACAAATTGCCATTAAACTATTCACAAGTGTTCCACTTAAGTTTCCATTTGCAGGATGTACTACCATTCCTTTAGGCTTATTTACAACTATAATATCGCTGTCTTCGTATATAATTTCTATTGGAATATTTTGAGCTTCTAATTTACTTATTTTAGGTTCTTCTTTTTCTATAGTAATTTTATCATCTTTTTGGATTTTATAAGATGACTTTGTTTTTTTACCATTCACTAGGATTTTTTCTTCTTCTATTAACCTTTGAATTGCTACTCTTGAATGATTATCACTTTTTTCTGACAAATAGCGGTCAATTCTATTGTTTTCTTCTCCATCTTTTACAATAAAAGTTTCCAATATTTTCTCCTTTATTTATTAATTTCATAAATTACAAAATAGTCATCTCTATAAAGTTCTGTATATTTATCACTATCTGCTTTGTCTATAATCATACTTACTTTTGAATTTTTATATGTTATTACATGAGTTATTCCATATTTTTCGAAGGTATCTCCATAAAATTTACCAATACTTGAAGTTTCTATAAAATCCATAAATATATCATCTTGTTTTCCACTAAATTCTGGTGAGTATAAGTCTGCTCTTGAATCTATAAATACTGGTATTCCTCTAAATAATAGATAACTTCCATAATTGTATTCATTATAAAATTTTGATGTTCCTAGGTCTATATGTCCTAATATATATTCAGATGCTTTTGTTGGATATACACTTTCATCTACAAATGAATCATCAAATTTGTCTTTTCCCATATAATAACTAAAGACTAGCATAATAATAGTTATTATAGCAATTCCTACTTTGTTAGTAATATTTTTTATAAGTTCTTTTTCGCTTTTTTTAATATATGTTTCATAAAGTTGGAATACTAATCTATTTAATACTACAGAGCCAATAATTGCGAACATGGTAACTTGTCTTCTTGAATCTAGCATTAAATAGCATAATCCACCAATCATAAATAAATCACTAAGTCTTATTTTTGTTTTGGTAAAAATTAAAATTGATAAAATTATAATAATTGCACAACTTGGATCAGTTTCTTGTGAAATTGTCATTGGCAAATGTTCATTTATATTTTCGGTTGTGTTTCCTGCCATAGTCTTTGCTAAATATGTATATGGAGTAGTTCCTAGTGGTGTTAAAAATCCTGTTAATGTACAAATTAGCATAATTACAATCAACCATTTTACATTTGGATTTTTGGTTAATTTGATTTTATATGGATTTTGTAGTTCTTTTGTTCTTTTTATTTTTACTTTGTCTATTTTATTTTCTAATTCTTGCTCTTCTTTTTCTAACTTCGCAAACAATTCTTCTTTTCCTTGTCTTTTGGCAAGATTCATTTTTATTTTTAATATAATTGTTTCTACTTTTCTATAAATTATTGTTTCTGCAAAAACACAAATTAAATATTCTGCTATATAAGGTAAGTATAATACAAAGTAGAATGGAAATACTGCAACATGTGTATTTGCAATTATTATTGGAATAACAATTAGTCCAACAACATATCTTTTATTTTTGGTTTCTATAAATTTTTCAATTAGATAAATTGTTAATATAAATAGTATAAATGTAAATAGTTGTGCTCTAGCTGCAATATATCCTCTTATCATATACATTACACCTATTGTTATAATAAAAGAAAACAGCTGGTTTTTTACTAGTTTTGTATTTACTAGATAAATAGATATTCCTAAAATAATTGTTAAAATACAAGTTGTAACATATATTCCTGTAAAGCCAAATATATCATAAATAAAGTAATTTACTAAGTCATATCCCCAATGTGGATATGTATATCCTAAATTTTCATGCCATGAAAATGGGTCTTTTCCGTCAATTCCACTTTTGGCAATATGCTCTCCAACTTTTATGGTATAATAGGTGTCATTTTGAAATGTTACAGGTGTTAAGGCAATACAAAAAATTGTAATTAATATTATTGCAAGTATTGTAAATTTTATTTTCGATTTGTCCTTTTTTTCTTTATGTTTTTTTTCTTTTATTTTCATTTATTGATATCCTTTCAAACTTATTTACTTTTAGTTTTTCTAATTATATCAAAAAAAGTTTCAAAAGACTAGCCCTTTGAAACCTTTTCCTATTTTTATTTTTTGTATAATCCTTAATTATACTGCTTCTTGGTTTTCTACTTCTTCTTCTTGACTTGGATTTTTTTCTTCTATTATTTCTAAACTTCCAATTGAAACTTCATAAGCAATTCTAGTTTGAGATGTTCCATCTTCATATTTTTTTTCATATGTTCTTGATTGAACTCTTCCTACTACTTTTACTTGTGATCCAACTTCTAAGTTTTGGCAAAATCTTGCATTTCTTCCCCATGCAATACATGGAATATAATCTGATTTGTTATATGCTCTGTTAACAGCAAGTAATATGTCAGATATTTCTCTTCCAAATGGTGTTTGTCTGTAAATTGGTTTTTTGCAGATGTAACCTATTAATACTACTTCGTTTGTTATAGTATCTTTTTTTACCATTTCATTTTCTTCTTCGCTATTTTCTGTTTCTTCTACTTCCATCATGTCTTTTGCAAATACTGTTAAAATAAGTCTATTTTTTTCATTTTCGTAACTATTGTAAGATCTAAATTGACCTTTTATTAATAGTTTTTTTCCTTCTTGTAATGTGTCTTCTTGGATTAATCTTTCTGATACTGTAATTGGAATAATGTCTTCGTTTCCACTTAAACGTGGTATACTTAAATTGAAAAGATAAAACCTTTCTCCATATATTTCATGACTAAATTTTTTTTCTCCTGTAACTTTTCCAACTAATGTTAAGTAGTTGTTTTCTAAATAATTTGTATCCAATCTCTTTTCCTCCCTATTTTATTAAATTTTTATCAAATGTATTTTTTTCTTTGTGCACGATTGTTCTACATTTACCATTATACACCTTTTTTTTGGTTTTGTCTACATAAAAAGTTAAAATTGTTCAAAAAAGTTAGATTTTTCCTATATTTCATAAATTATGTTTTTGCCAAATATTTTAAATAGTGTATAAATAATTAGAATTTCATAAGTTTGTAATCCACTTTTTTCTTTTCGTTTTATTCTTTGTTCTTCTATTTCTATTGGATGTTTTTCTTTGTTTTTTAAGGTCTTTTGTAGATATATTAAAATATCATTTTCACTAATACTAGATACTGTAACAGTTGCCTTTCGATTTAATCCATAACTTATTATATAATTTTGATTTTGCTGTATTTTATATTCTGGATTTTTATCTGTATTTATTATTAGATATTGCGCAAGTATACAAATTTTTTGTAGTGCTTCGTTATGTTCTTTGAATTTCTCTATGTTATCTTCTATTATTATTATTTCAAATTTTATATTTTTTATATTTTCAATACTCCTTAAATTAATGTGAATAAAACTTATTGTTTCATCTTCTATTTCTTGAATCATTCTATTTTTTATGTTTTCAAAAACCTTTTTCTTTGCAACAATACCGATAAATGACATTTCTATCCCCTATCATATTTTTTATTTTTTATATTATTTCCTTTTTTGGTAGATTTATACATTAATTGTTTTTTATTTGTGTTCCGTTTGAATTGATTGTGTAATTATTTAGGTAAATTAATTGTGATACTGGCACAATTTCCAATCCTTTTTGTTTGATGTTCTTTATTAACATATCTAGGCTATCTGCTGTGTGTTTTGTTCCATTATGACTTAAAATAATGTCTCCTTGTTTAATTTTTGAATCTAGCCTACTCCATATCTCTTCTCCGCGTTAGTCCTGTATAATCTAATGTGTCTAAATTCCATTGTATTGTGTAATATCCTTTATCTTGTGCTGCTTTTATTACAGTATTGTTATATTCTCCATATGGAGCTCTATAAATTTTTGTTCTTTTTCCTGTTATTTTTTCGATTTTGTCGTTTGATTTTTCAATTTCTTCTATGTTTTTTTCATAACTTAAATTGTTTACATGTGGATGTGTATTACTATGACTTGCTATTTCGTGACCTGCATTGTTTATTTTTTTTACCGCTTCTGGAAATTTTTCAATCCAATCTCCTACCATAAAAAATGTTATTTTTACTTTGTTTTCTTGCAATGTCTTTAAAATTGAGTCTATATCGTCTGCATTCCATGCACAGTTCATTGTAAGTGATACTTTTTTTTCATCTGTTTTTACATTATAAATTGGAAGTAATTTTCCTCCGGATATGTTACTTGATGTTGATAAAGTGTCTCCTTTGTTGGTTGTTATGATACTTGCTACGCAAAATAATAATACAACTGTTATGATTGATACTAAATAAGTATATATTTTTTGTTTATTAAATACGAAAAACATAAAAATCCCTCCAAGTAAAGCTACTTTAATTGTATGCTTCATTTTGGAGGAACATTCTAATTATTTTTTATTGTTTTTTATTTTTCCAAAGATGGTTTTATTGTTTCATTATCCATTAAGTAAAACAACTCCTTCCTTTTGAACGGTTTTATAAAATGGTACAATATTTACTTTGGAATTATATTTTTCTATATTTTTTATTACTGGGGATAAAATAATGCCTGTATTTAATTCAATATCATAGGCTATATCAGATATTTTATCTCTATAATTTTCAATTTCTTTAAAAGATAAATTTGTTAAAATCATTATATCTACATCAGAGTATTTCGTATAATCTCCTCTAGCATAAGATCCATATAAAATGATTTTCTTTAATCTTGTTCCCAAAAGCTGTTGTACTGCTTTAATAAATTTTTGAATTTCCTTATTTACATTTTTTGGCATCTATATCCCTCCTTTTTATTTTTGCTACGTTATTAGTATATCATAATTTTTAATAATTTCATATATCTATTTGATATTTTTTATAGCATTTCAAAGCTCATTTAGATACTTTCCCAATAATAATACAAAGTATTTTTGTCAACATCATATACTCCTATTTCATAACCTGTTGCATTTTCTTTAGTTACATTTTTCTTTTTATTTTCATCTCTTGTTCTACATACTAACTCATAATGGTAAAATCCATTTTTAATTGAAAGTACCTCTTCATTATATTCAAAATCATCTAATTTATCATCATCTAATCTGTTTCTATTCCATTTTTGACTTTTTTCTAATGTCTTTACTATTTCTTTTCCTTTTGTAAATTTATATACATAGTAGTCTCGTCCATCATTTTGTGGTCCTCCTCTTACATCATATATTTCTCTTTCAGTATAATTATTTGTTTTTATTTCTAAAATTTCACTATAGTCTTTATGATGTTTATAAGGATTACTTTTAAGATAATATAGTTTTGCATTTTTCATATCAAATATTGCATACCCATTTTTGTAATAATATACATCTTGTCTATCTATTGGGATTGTTTCACCTGTTTCTTTAATATCATAGAATTCATTCATTATATATTCATAATATTTATTTTTGCTCCATAACTTACTATTTTCTAGTTGCCTTCTTAGTTCTTCCATACTTCTATTGCTTATTTTATATACTTTGTATTTTTCAAATATATCATCTTCAAATACAGTATAATATTTTATTTCATAATTTTTAATATCTAGTCCAAGTTTTAAATAATCATTATCTATTTTATAAGATATTTTTGATATAAAAATATATGTTATTAAACAAAGTATAATAATTATTGATATTATTAATCCAATAGTTTTTGCTACTTCAATTTTTTTCAATGGAAACACCATCCTATTAGCACTTAAAATTCTCCTTCTTTTGTTTTTAATATAATCTTTAAATCAAATGCTTTGATAACTCCATATTCACTTGATACAACTCCAAAATTATTTAATAAAGTTGAAAAAATATCAGTTATTACATCTTCATTATCTGCATATTCCTTCAAATCTTTAAAATCTGTAAAATCATATGTATCATTTATTTCTATTTCAAAATTCCATTTATCCTCTTTATCTTTATTAGCTTTAACAAACATTGTAGCATCATGTAACGCAAAAAGTAAATCACTATTTTCAAATCTAATTAAAGTATCTTCTGTTGGTGCATTATTATCCACAATAAATTCTTTTTTCCCTTCTCCATGTTTATGTATTAATTTTTCTATTCTTTCTTTAAATGATTGACTATCTAATATTAATTGAACAGTTTCTTTATCTTCTATAAGCATATTATTGGGGATTTTTCCTAATGGCATTAATGAGTGAGTTAATAATTTTGCAGAAAGTTTTTTATTTGTTAATATTCCTCCTACAACAACTATTTGCCAAAATATGTATTGCATTGAATAAAATACAACATATGAAATTGGATTTGTCTTTTTAGTTAAATCAAATATAAAACTCATACTATTTATAAAATTATTGGCTGCTTTTTCATCTATTTTTTCCCAATTTATATTTTGAATTTCTTTTATAATCTCATCAAATTTTTGTGTATAATTATATAACTTATATATATCATTTAATTTAAATGATATTGTATTTACTATATTTTTTGAAAACACAGAAATACTATTTATGTCTTTTAAAATTTTTGTTTTTATATCATCTAAAAATTCATAATCCATTATATTTAGATAAGTTAAAGCTATATATTTTTGTGCTAAAGCATACTTCTTATTTTTATTAAGAAAGAATTTATGATTTTTCCATGCAATTCTTGTGCACAAATATAGTTCTTTATTTCATATAAATCTAGGTGTTTTTGAAAAACCTAACAAATTATATAAGTTGTCTAAGCAACCTCTTCCAAACATTACATATTTATAATCGTATGGTTTATTACATAGTATGCATCTTTTTTCATTCATAACAATCCCTCTTTTATGTCTACTTATTAGTATATTTTTATCATATAATTTAAAACTGGTCAATACTTTTATTTTCAAAAAGTCATGTACTTTATTATCTTAAATCTACTATATTTTCTGTCAAAATGTCTATATCAATGGTATATTTCTTTTTATCATTGTCAATATATACTGGAAATTGCTTTATATTTTTTTCCTTCAATAGTATATGCGACATATACTTCGTGATCTATCTCATCATTTGTACTTCTATATGATGATATTTCTGTAATAGTTCCTATTGTATCTATTTTGTTTGTATAATCAGTAATATTTCCAAATATAATTACCCCAATTATAAGAAATATAGTTCCAATACTTGCAAATATAATCCATACTAAATTTTCCATTTTATTTTCTTTCATAATTTTCTATTTTCCTTTCCACTTAATTATTATAATTATTTATCAATTTTATTTATATATTTACTTAAGTCTAATGGCATATATCTTTGACTTCTAATTGCATTTATTCCAAAATCTTTTAATTTATTAAATGATAATTTTCCTTTTTCATATCTTGTTAATAAATCTATTTTCATAGCTCTTTGTATTTTTAAATTTTCATCTTTATATTTATAAGGAATATTTACTTCTATTACTTTAAATTTGTACATAATTGATGAATAAGGCTTGCCCACATATATATAAACAATATCATTTATTTTAATATCTGTGCTTTGCTTCCACATTATTGTATTATTTTCTTTTAATGCTTTATCTATATCAAAATACTTTGGATTTGCAGGCACTATCCACTCATTTTTAGCACTATTTTTATTTGTAATTGTATATGAATAACTTTTCTTAATCAAACTCATTATTTTTTCATCTGTTATTGTATTATTTAGTATAATTGTAATCCAACTTTTCTTATTCATATGATATGCAGGATAAAATCCATCTTGTTTTAATAAATATTCTATTTCATTTGGCTCTAGTTTTATATCAATTATTTCAATTTCGCCAGTAGATTTTTCACCTAATTTACTTTTGTCAATATTCATTATTATGCCATACCATTTTTTACTATCTTTGTTTCTAAAAGTAGCATATCCAGGAAACTTTTCCCATTCAAATTCTGGCTCATCTCCATACTTTTCCTTTATTTCTTTTGCTATTCTATTTGATTGCTCATATATAAAATCTTTTCTAGTAAAACATTTATTTCTAATATCTTTTAATAAATTTCTAAATTCATCTTTAACTTGTCCTACAAAACAACCTGTACTGTCTTCTATGCGAAAATTAGTGTATTCCTCTCCAAAAGATAAATCGTAAACTTTTCCTTTGACTATTCCTTCATTATTTATTTCAATGTCTACTCTAAAAGTATTGTTCATAATATTTTTTGAATATTTGTATAAGGATCTATTGTCTTTTTTGAATCCGTATTTAGATATTTTATTAAAATTAATTTTTGTTTTTTTAAATATTTCTTCTTCAATGGTCATTTTTATTCTCCTCTGCAGATGATTATTTATCTAACTTATCATATTTTAATTTATATGCTACTATATTACAAAATCAATTATTTATTATATTCAACACATTTTTCTTCTAATAATTTGAAATTGCAACATCTTGATTTTATATTTTCTGGTAATTTTCCATTATTGTATAATTGATATAGTTTAAAAGATTTATTTTTTACTTGCTTATAGTTTGCATTTAGCCAATCTAATTGTTCTCTTAATAATTTTTGATATTTCAATTCCGCAATAGTTAAAGTTTCTTTGTTTAAATCTACTAAAGAGTAATTATCTTCATTTACTGGTATCATATTATTAAAGTTTACAGCACCTAACTCCCCATCCTTTATTTTGAAAAAATCTAGGGTGTTTTTCATATTTTTATGTTTAGGCTTTGGACTTGACAATGGTGCAAAATACTCACAAGTATCTATTTGAAATAATATACCTATAAAAGGTCTTAATTCTTTTTCATTTTTATTATAAGCTACTTTATTATCAAATTTTCTTAAATAATCACAATAATTTGAATTAACTCTAACAATCTTTAAATTTATAATCATCACAAATTACCTCCTTAGCATTTTAATTATATATTAAAATTTATAAAAATACAATAATACAAAAGGATTAGAAGTTTAACCTCTAATCCCCCTTTTTTAAGTTCCAATTTAATGGCTGGAAACACCGCTTTTTCAAATTCCAATTTATGGCTGGATTCACCGCTTTTTTAAGTTCCAACTTTATGGCTGGATTCACCAACTTTTTTTGCTATTTCTAGCAATAATATTATATGCAAATTATATAAATTTATTGCTTTATATATTTTAAATATAGCATATTTTTAGTTAATAATCAAGATTTTTTAAATATTTTCAAGATTTTTTCTAATATTAATATTAAAAAAATGACATGTAACGTACTAAAAATTCTCATTACTACCCTCTTTATAACTTACTCGAAATAATTATATAAAACTAATTTGTTCATTTTTATTTATTCTCCAACTTTTTTGTTTTGCTTCTGTTATTTTATCTTCTACTTCTAGTTCTCCAATTAAAAATGGAGAATCAGGATTATGTTTTTTTATATTTTCTCTAACTAGACCAGTATTTGCATTAGCATAGCAATATTTACATAGATGTCCACAGGTATTATATGCACCTATGTCATTTCCTAATAAACAAGTACAACCTTCTCTTTTGCTATTATTCTTTGGTGCAATTAGTTTATTATTCATTGCTTTTTCAACTATTTCCTTACTCATACAACCTGTTATATCTAATCCATAATCTTTTAAAAACTCTTTTTCACAACAAGAATGTATTGTAATGTTATTTTGTTTTCCTATTTCTGAAAATGCTTTTGCAATTTGTATTTGTTCATTTTCTGTTGGTGGTCTTAAATCAGGTGCATTTCTTTTTACTTTTTCATACATATCTAAAAAACTAATAGTGCAGTCTTCTGTGAAACCATTAAGCTCATTTAATAATTTTTCAAAACATCTAATGTGCATATTTACATCAAATTTCTCATTTATGAATATTGGATCATAACGAACTGCTACTGCATTTTTTCCAAGATGTTCTGATAACTTTTTGAAATCACTAATTACTTGCTTTTTGTCTGGCACATTTGGTTCTATATCTTTTCCATAAGGTGTAATTGTTACAAACCAGAATTGTTTGTATTTATTTAATTCTGATAAATGGGAAATTAACGGATGTGGATTTTTAGTACAAAATGCTAAACAATCAACAACATTTGGATTTAAACTATATTTAGTTACTTGATGTTTATAATATGGATTTCTAACATACACATAACCTTCATTTATTCTATTTAATAACCACTTAGAATAAAAAGCTGGTATATCAGTTCTCATTCCTGTATTTATTATCATTTTTAATTTTCCTTTTCTTATAAAACAAGACTTACATTTTTTATTTGCCTTATACTAAATTCCTGTTGGTTTATTTTTATCATATAATTTAAAAATAATCAATATCTTTAATTATATGATATAATAATTAATAAGAAAGTGGAAGGAATGATAATAATGTGGAATATAGAAAAATATTATGAAAATACAGAAAATGCTTCCCCAAATCCAATGGTTAAAAAATTTATTGCTATGAATATTAACCCTACAAATGCTATTGACTTAGGATGTGGTGCTGGCAGAGATACTATATTTTTAATAAAGAATGGTTGGAATGTTTTATCAATAGATCGAGAAAATACAGAAGAAATTATATCTAAAAAATTAGATAATGAAGAAATAAAAAAATTTAGATTTGAAAATCAAAGTTTTGAAAATATAAAATTAGAAAAAACTAATTTATTAGTTTCAAATTTTAGCATTCCTTTTTGTGACAAAGAACATTTTAATAACTTTTGGAAAAAAATTACTGATAGTATCTTAAAAGATGGATATTTTGTTGGAAATTTTTTTGGATTAAATGACTCTTGGACAAAAATGAAAAAACAAATGTTATTTTTAACAAAAGAAGATGTTTTGAATCTGTTTAAAGAATCATTTGAAATTGTCCATTTCAATGAATTAGAAAAAGATGGAAAAACTGGATTAGGAAAAATGAAACATTGGCATATATATAATATAATAGCAAAGAAAAAATAGTATATTGATTGGTATAAGAAAAATTTATGGTTTTATAATAATTTAATAATAGTAACATCATCTGTTCTTATTAAATAACCATTTTGGCTATCTAGAAAAATATCTCTTATTTCAGTGGCATTATTTTGTAAATCAATTGTATATGCTTGTATATAATTTCCATTGTCACAAGGTCTTTCAGCTTCAATCCAGTCTTCTTCGTATTTGCTAACAAATAATAAATTTAATATATGATTATCTTTTAATATGCAATGATAAACAAGTCTATCATTTTCTTGTTCTACTTCATATATTATGTTGTCAAACAAAGCAATTCTTTTGAATACTTCCATATTAAAGGCATCCTCATTCAAATTAAATTTTTTAGTTAACATTTCCTTTCTAAGTTTTGCCTCTTCAATTTGCTTTTTTCTTAAAACTTTCATATAAACATCCTCACTTTCTACTTTTATTATAAGTTTTTTTAGTAAAGATGTCTATACCATTGGTCATATATGACCAATGGTAAAAGTGGATTATTTTCTTTTTGACACTATGTAGATAAGGTTATTAAGATATTCAATAGTATTAGCATCATTATAAATGCTGTAATAGCTTCCACCCCATAGTTTTCTTGATTTTTCCTTTTCTTCAGAACTCTTGTTATTTCCTTTTAAATAATCCTTTATAGGTTTAGGCTTCAAAATATCTTGTGATAAATCTATAACATCATAATTAATAACTTCTCCATTCTCATCTTTTTTGCCTATACACCAATCCTCTAAATCCATTTGCTCTATAAAACTTTTAAAATTACCAAAACTATCTTTTAACCATTCTTTTGTATTTGGTTCTTGATATGATATTTTCAACCTATAGTCTTCTTCATTACCATTTGACTCATAATATTTTTTTATATCATATAATGCATAATCTACTCTATCTTTAAAACAGCTATATCTCTTCTGATTTATAGAATTTGTATGTTTTGGCCAAATTAAATGTCCATTATTTTTTGGATTTCTAATAGTATCATAAATAGTTTCAACTTCTTTTATATCTTCTATTTTTTTATTTTTTGAATATAAAATATTTATAATTGCTTTCCATCCAATTACACAATCTAATGCTAGTCTTATATCATTCTTTTCAAAAACATACCAAGCATATTTTTTTATTTCATATTCTTTTAATACTTTATATCTATCTTTAATATTTTCATATAGTTTCTTATCAAAATCATCTGGATCATAATATATTTTTATTGAATTGTTTGATTTTTTTTCTTGGTAAAATTTGTTTTCTTCAACCCACCAACAATTTATTATATTCTTAACTTTATTCACAATATCAAATTTTTCATCAATAGATTTTGCTTTGTTATGTTCTTCTACTAGTTGTTCAAATAAGTCTGAATTAAAAAAGTTCTTCATATTTTTTATGTTTTGCTCATATAAAAATTCATCCATTTTTCTTTCTCCTTTTCATTTTTCATAAATTTATTTATACTTTTTTATTGATCTTTCTAAAATATCAACAATTTCGTTTTTTAGTTTTTGTGGATATATTACTTTTACATTTTGTAAATGTCTTAATGACCAATTTTTAAATCCCTCTAAGTTTATTCTTGTTTCTAATAAAAATGTTTCACTATCATTTTTTGAAATCCCTATATCTCGTCCAAATGTATCTATTACACAATCTAATAAATTATTATTAATAATAGCCTTTACTGTTTCTAACTTTCCACCAAACATTCCAACTGAAGAGTCAATATAATCATCTAATTGTTTTTTCTCTATAGAAATTGTTCTTCCTTCTTTTAAATTTATATTTCTTATTCTATCTAATCTAAAATACAATAATTCTTTATTTTCATTTGCTACAATTAAGTAATATTGACCAACATCACATAAAATTGTAACAGGAAAAACTAGAAAAGATTTTCTAAATTCTAATTCTTTTTTCAGGTTATATTTATAATAATCAAATTGAATATATTTTTTGTTTAAAATTGCTTCTGAAACTGTTTGAATTGTATAAAAAACTTCTTTATTTATGGTTTTTACATTTTTCATATATTTATCATAACCATTAAAACTCTTTTTGTCATTTTCATTTAATAAACATATCAATTTATTAGTTAATTGTTTAGAAAAATCTTCATCAACAAATCTAGAATAATTTACCATATCAACTAATGCTCTAATTTCAGAAGAATCAAAGTCTGTTTCTTCGCAGTCCATATAATATTTATTATTCGAATTTTCAATAGCGAGTCCAAATTTTGCTTCTAAAACCTTAAAATCTCTTCTTATAGTTTTACTAGAAATATCTTCCCCATATTCTTTTTTTATAAATTCTATTATTTCAGATACCTTTAAAGGATGTTCGACATCTGTATATTTTTTTAGTATATTATAAATATATAAAATATTCCCATTTGTTACATATACTTTTTCTTTCATATCTATCTCCTTAAATTGTTAAAATAGCTTTAACTTTAGGTTCGTTAGAATCTTTATCAATTTTTGTTTTGCATATAATATTTGTATCACTTTTTCCTCCTACGTAAAAAATTGCATCTTTTACAATAGTTGAAACTGTATCTACATCAACTTCTTCTTTAGAAACTAACAAAAGTAGAATTCCTTTTATTGTTGGAATTATGAATTTAGTATTTTCATATTTTGAAAATTCTCTTAATTTTCTTATTTCATCAATTTTTATTTCTCCACTATATAATATCTTAAAACCTTCAAAAAAATTTTTTAATTCGCTTTTATCTATACCTAGTTTTGATAATTCATTTACTATTTGTACAGTTTCGGTAATTGTTGTATTCTCGCTTTTGTATGAAGAAAATTCTAAATTTATACCATTTGTAGTTATATTGTTTTCTAAATTGCTTAAAGTTTTGAAAAATTCATTTTTTTCATTAGAAAATTTTTGATTCATATATTTTTTGCCCCTTTCTTTATTTAAGTTCATTATATAGAATCATTTTTTATCAGTCAATATAGCTGGTCAAATATGGGCTTTTATTATATTTTGATTACATCATAAATATACAAATCTTTTCTCCTCCTTATACAATAATAAGGGAGTGCGAAACTCCCTTATTTATTTACCAATGTATTTTCTCTTTGCCAACTTGGTGGCTGTTTTATCGATTATCTAGGGTATTTTACTCTTCGCCTCCTAGTAGGCAATTTTTATTTATATTCATATTAGTATAAGATATGGCGTGTTCTAGAAACACAAATTAAAAATTTATGTAAGTATTATTTTATCTTACACTTGCTAATTCTTTCTCTTTTTTTAATGTATTATTGTTATTTTTATTTCTTACAAATATCATCTTAAATATTGTTCTAACTGTTGGCTGAATGAAGAATAATTGTGTAAAATATGCAAATGGAAAATTAAAGCATATTAATTTTAGCCAATTTGCAAGCAATGTAAATATATTAAATCCCATATAATATGGATAATATAAAAATGCTGCTATAAAACTCATTGCAGGACACATTATTCCTACTGTTGCACATATAATTGCAGTTTCAAACAAAACTGGATGCGTTTTCTTCATATCAAATACTTTTGAAGCAAATTTGAATGATAATGGTTGTCCTACAAATATTTCTAAACTATAAGCTAAACAAAATTCAACTAAAATCACAGCCCATATTGGTAGCATTTGGCCACACATCATAACTCCACCTTGTTTATTTATTGCAGCTATTACACTTGTTTCCTCATTTACTGCCATTAGAGTATTTCCATTAATAACATATAAACTAAAGAAAACATAAGCATGTACTGTTATTATAACTGTAATTAAAGCAAACATTAACTTTTGAAATTTGTTTTGTGGCATTTTTTTCCCTCCTTTCTTTGCAAAAAAAACACACATAGTTACTATTGGCAATAAATCTAACTATATCGTTTTATAAAAAGTTCCGTAATCAGATTTATGTGCTAAAGCACTACATGTGTCATCTTTTTTATTTTTATATTTATAATTTTAGCAAAATGTTTTTATTTTGTCAAAGTAATCTGTTATACAAATTACTCCTTTTTGATGATATTTTTTCCACCCAAATATGTTGCTAGGAAATATGAGCCATATATTACACCAATAATTACTACTGTTGCTATAATTGAAGGTAGCAAATCATCTTTTGATGCTAAACCTGACATTATTGTTATTGCAAATTGTATTCCAAAAATTGAATGTATAATTGCTAAAACAAGTGGCATACCAAAGAAAATCCCTATTTGTCTAAATAACGCTTTATTAATCATTTTTTCATCACAGCCAATTTTTCTTAAAATAGTATATCTTTGTTTATTATCACTGCTTTCAGTTAGTTGTTTTAGTGCTAATATAGCTGCACTTGCTATTAAGAATATAATTCCTAAATAAATTGCTATAAATACTACTATCGTTGCTATGCCTATACTTGCTTCTCTTAAACTAATTTTTGTAAATCCATCTAATTCTATTCCATTATCATTTAGTGCTTTTACAAAATTTGAAGAACTTTCACTACCTGTAAATATTTTTTCAATTTCTTCTTTTTCTTCATCAGTTGCCCCATTATAATTTGCTGATAATAAATACATTTCTTTCATTTCTTCTGTTAATGGGCAACTATCAGGAACTAAAATAATTCCTGTATTTGTATGGCTTGTTGACATTGTGACAAATCCTTCTTGACATTCATTATATTTTGACTTATATTCTTTTCCTGCAATAGTTAAAGGATAATTTTCTTTTGCTAATACTCTATTTCTTAACTCTGTTTGACTATCAAAATCACAAAGAACAATATATTCATCTTCATTTAATTCATATTCATTTATTCCATATAATTTAGCCATTTTATTATAATCAGATACTTTAATAAGTTCTTCTGCCTTATCGTATTGAAGTCCTGGAAACATCTCTTTTATTTCAGAATATTTATCTCCAAAAAATGTTTTCCAAGTTAAGTTATTATCTGTATAAATTTCAATTTCAACAATATCTTTTAGTACATTCATATCTAAGCCGTTATTTATCAATGTTTCGTAAATGGGATGTCTTGAATCTTCTCTTTGTTTTTCTGTAGTTATATGTTTTATTCCATATCTAGTATAACTTTCTGGCAAATTAGCAGTTTTATATAAGTTCAAATCTACTGGTGTCATTTCAACTAATTCTCTTCGCATAGTATTTCTTAATGCTAAACTAGATGATAAAATACTAATTGTCATAAATAACATTAAGCATATAACACTCATACTTGCAACCATTGTATTGATTTTATTATTTATTTGCCTTAAAACAAACATATTTGTATCTTTAAAATAAATATTTTTCATTTTTTGAATAACTGTTATTAAAAATCCAGATAAAGACCAAAAGATTAGTACCGTTCCGGGCAATTCCCATAAGAATAGGTGGTAATATCTTTTCAGCTGTATTCATTGAGCCTACATCTCCTGTTACTTTCCAATAAGCAAAACTCAGAATACTGCTACCAAATATAAATACTAAAACAGCTAAAAATGGATTCTTCATTTTTACTTTTTCGTTTTTCTTTGTAGCATTTAATAAATTAATTAGTTTATATCTTGAAATTGTCATTGTATTAAAAATCAAAACTAGCAGATACATTACTGCAAAATATATACAAGTTTTTATACAGCTATCCATTGAAAAAACAAAATGAAATTCACTCATATCGGCTTCAAATAATTTGCTAACTAGTATAGACATAAATTGTGATGCAAATACACCAATTACAAGTCCGAACTGCAAGTGATATTATTCCAACCAATATAGTTTCCAATAAAATAACTCTAGATATTTGCCTTTTGCCCATTCCAAGTGTCATATATATGCCAAATTCTTTTTTCCTTCTATTTATCAAAAAATTATTAGCATATACAATTAATAATCCTAATACTACTGATACAAATATAGATACAAACCCAAGCATATTTATCAAAAGAGTAATCATTTCATGCGTTGATTGTGATACTTGAAGCATTGCTTGTTGACTGTCAATAGAGTTAAACATATAAAAGATTGCTACACCTAAAACTAATGTTAAAAAGTATATACTATAGTCTTTTATGCCTTTTGTCATATTTTTTATTGATAACTTAAAAACAAGCATTCAAATCACCTCCGAGAAGTGTTTGTACCTCAATTATCTTCTCAAAGAATTGTTTTCTTGTGTCATTTCCTTTTATTAACTCGTTAAAGATTTTTCCATCCTTAATAAATAAAATTCGATTAGCATATGAAGCTGTAAAAGCATCGTGAGTTACCATTAAAATTGTTGCTTGTAATTTTTGATTAAGATATTCAAAGTTTTCTAATAATTGTCTTGCTGATTTTGAATCTAAGCTACCGAGTTGGTTCATCTGCAAGTACAAGTTTTGGATTGGTAATAATTGCTCGGCTTGATACAACTCTTTGTTTTTGTCCGACCAGATACTTGATAAGGATATTTTTTTAAGATTTCTTTTATTTCTAGTTTTTCTGCAATTTCATTTACTCTTTTGTCAATCTCTCTTGCATTTACTCTTTGAATTGTTAGCGCCAGCGCTATATTTTCATAGCAAGTTAAAGTATCTAATAAGTTGAAATCTTGAAAAATAAATCCTAATTCTTCTCTCCTAAACTTATTTAATTTGTTTCCTTTTAACTTTGTAATGTCTTCTTGATTCACAACTATATGACCGGCAAGTTACCCTATCTATGGTAGATATACAATTTAATAATGTGGTCTTTCCTGATCCACTTGCTCCCATAATACCTACAAATTCACCTTTATCAACATTAAAGCTAATACCCGCTATCGCCTTTGTTAAGTTTGATTTGTTTCCATAGTATTTCTCTATGTTTTGTACTTCTAAAATTCTTTCCATATAAAAAACTCCTTTCAAAGCCTCAACTCAAAGTTTACAACTTCCCTTCGTTCAGTTGCATAAGTTATCTGTAATCGGCAAAGCCTCAACAGCTAACTTAATTATAATATCTTTTCAAGATAGTTGCCATCGATTTACCTTACAAAAACCTTACATTTTTGTAAGGTTTTCCATATCTATATAACTGCTATTTGGAAACACTAATCTAACTTCTGTTCCTTTATTTTGAATAGAATTTAATTCTATTGCGATTCCTAATTTATCACATAGTTTTTTACACAAATACAATCCTATTCCTGTAGATTTTTTATTTAATATTCTTCCATTTGTTCCTGTAAATCCCTTTTCAAATACTCTAGTTATTTCTCCTTTTTTTATTCCCATTCCATTATCTTTTATATACAAAATAACATTTTCTTTTCCTTTTACACTATAAATTTCAATTTCAGCTTGTCCTTCTGCTTTTTTATATCTTATGCTGTTTTGAATAATTTGATTTAAAATAAATACAATCCATTTGCTATCAGTATTTACAGACATTTTTAAATCGTGAGTATTAATAGATATTTTTTCTCCGATTAAAACTTTTCTATTCTTTTTGATACACTCATTTACTATATCTTCTATTTTATTTTTCTTTATATAATAATCTTTGTTGGCAGTATTACTTCTAGCATAATATAATGCTTGTTCAATGTAATTTTCTATTTTATCTAGTTCCTCATCTATACTTTTAGTTATTTCGTTTTTATTGTTTTCTACTATCATTTTACCGACTAGCTATTGGTATTTTTATTTCGTGAATCCACATTTCTATATATTCTTTATAATCCTCTTGTAAATATTTATATGTATTTACATTTTCAATCATTGATTTATCAATTTGTTCTAATATTTCTTTTAAAATTTTTCCTTCAACAAAGCTAGGATTTTCAATAACTTCTGCTATTAAATATTTTTCCTTTAATTCATCTAATAGTCTATAAATATTTTCATAATATACTTTTTTCTTAAAATATTCTTGCATAATAGAAATAAAATATAAAATTAGTAGGCTTAACGGAATATAGATTTTTATAAAATTTCCATAAGGATACGAAATCAAAAATATTTCTATAGTGGCGATTCCAAATACAATTAAACTGATTTGCAATATTTTATCTTTTATAAAACTACCAAATTTCATATTTTTCCTCCTATTTTAATATATACCCTTGTCCTCTTTTTGTTTCTAATAGTTCTTTTAAATTTAATTCTTCTAATTTATTTCTTAATCTAGTTATATTTACTGTTAGAGTATTATCATCAATAAAACTATTACTTTCCCATAAATAATCCATAATTTCTTCTCGTGATACAATTTTGCCTCTTTTTTCGTTTAAATATTTTAATATTTTAAGTTCATTTTTTGTTAAATCAATTTCTTTATCATCTTTGATTACCGTACTATTTGCTAAGTTAATGATAAAATCTCCAGCATCTATTTTATCTTGCTTGCTTCTCATATTACTTCTTTTTAGTAATGAATTTGTTTTAGCAAGTAATATTTGAATATTAAAAGGTTTTGTAATGTAGTGATCTGCTCCATAGTTTATACTTAATAATTCATCTACCTCATTATCTCTACTTGTTACAATAATAATTGGTACATTAGATTGTTTTCTAATTTCTTTGCAAACATATTCTCCATCTGCACCAGGTAAATTAATATCTAATAATATTAAGTCTGGATTTATATTTATAATATCTTGAATTGTGTTATCAAATTTTTTTAATGATTCAGCTTGATAACCATTGTTATTAAAAAATATTTCTACTTCGCCTCGCAATTTTTCATCATCTTCTACTATTAGGATTTTTTGCATATTTTCGTTCCTCCTATTGCATTATATCATAAAAGGTATAAAAATAACCTTACATTTTTGTAAGGTGTTATTATTTACCGACTATTACATTTCCACAATCTACTTTAATATCACATTTATTAAATATTTCTTTTATTTCTGTATTTCCTAAATCACATTTTACAGTTGCATTGCTTATCTTTCCCAATTTGACATTTCCACAATCGCAATCTATATCTACTGTAGCATTTTCTAAATCTAACATTTCGCAATTTCCATAATCGCTCTTTATTTTTATTTCTTTATTATATGTAGAAGGAACATATACTACAATATCTTTTGTTATAACTCCGAAACTAAAAAAAGTAAATTTTTGTTTATTAGTATTATCAATAACTAAATTATTTTGATTAAAATTAACATCTACATCACTTTCATTTTCTCCATAAACAATTACTTGGATATTATCTTCTGATGTTTCTCTAAAAATAACATTTCCTGCATCTTGTCTTATATCTATATTATTTATATCTTCTACACTATATGTTTTATCAAAAATTACATTATTGCTTTTCTTCGTACCAAAAAATAATATCCCATTTGTTTGATTTATTCTTCCTGTTAAATACATTACTAAAAACATTACCAAAAAGAATATTATGATAGAAAGTAAAATTATTAGAGCAATAATTATACCTTTATTCTTCATTTTCTTCATCTCCTTTTAACATAAATATAAGTTTAACAATTTTGTCTTGTTTTTTTTCTTCTTTTGTTTTTTCGAATTTTGGAATAGACATACAATGTTTTACAATTCTAGTTACCCCAAAGCCAATCATTATTAAGAAAGTACAACCAACTACGACAGGATTCCACTTCATTACAGCAGTACCAATTCCTGCATATGCAACAGCCACAAGGAATATTAAAACGGAACTACAAACTACCTCAGCTGTTTTTTGCTTTATTTGATTTTTAGTCATATTTTCATAATTATTTTTATTATTTTTTTCTTCATTATTATTATAGTTATTTTCTTCTGTTTTTTCTTGCTTTTCTCCTTTTAATAATTCATCTGTAGATATTTCATATAATTCACATAGTGGAAGTATCTTATCAAAATCTGGTGTACTTTGATTTGTTTCCCATTTTCCTCCCTTATTCTACTTAAAATTATACTTCTTTTTTTAGTTGCATTCTATCAATTCGAGTTGGAAATTTGTCAACTGAAATTAACATTGTAGTATTTTCAGTATATTCAGAGGTTATTTTTTTACTTTATAAATGATTATAACAAAAAAATAAGTGATTAGCAATTAATCACTTATTCAAAAATCTTGTTTAAATAAAAGTTTATATTTATCTGCTATAATATCTCCTGATATATTTTCTATTTTGCTAAAAACATTATCAAGAGATTATACTTTATTTTTTATAGTAATGCTATTTGGTGCTTCTTTATCTATATATGATAATTTTAAATATTCACTTGCTCATACATGTGATTTGTTATTTTGGTACATCAATTACTTTTTTTAATAAATTTTTTACAAATTTTGTTTTCATTAACATATATATTATAATTGCTCCTGTTGTATTTAATATAATATCATCAATGTCAGTTGAACCACTATAAGTTATAAATTGTAATATTTCAACAAGTATTGTAATTAAAACCATAACCATTCCAAATTGCTTTATGTTCTTTACCTTTTTATCAAATAAAATTGGAATAAAAAATCCCATTGGAGCAAATAAAAGCAAATTGGTTGCTAAATTAATTATCACTATATTTATATTAATATTTTCAAATAATAAACTACTAATGTAACCAATTATTGTGGCAAATGGTATAATGTTAATTGTTTCAAAATGTTCATTTGAAAATGTATTAATATCTTCAAATTCTCCCATTCTATATTCATTTTTCAAGAATAATATTGTAATTAGTAATAACAAATATATTATAAATAATATTTTTAGCCAAAAATTTCTAATTTGACTTTTTTCTTGTATGTCTTTTGATTTCTTTATTTCTACTATCATTGTAGCAATAATTAAAAATATAGGAATTGCAAATCCTCCCAATGTTACTGTTACATTTAATACAAAATTAGGTAATAAGCTAAATATAATTACAAATCCAATTAATAATATGCTAATACATAGTATAATACTATCAATTATTCTTCTCATTTCTTCCTCCATAACTCACTATTGGTTTAACTTACATAAATTGTAAGTTGTCGCTGAGGTTCAATTAATATTTTAACTATATAACTTATTGTTTTTAGGGTGTACATAATTATTTACAATCTTTCCCATTTGTGCTATAATAAAGATATACTGTAAATTACAGTATGTCGCAGTTTTAATAATATATACTTTATGAAAGGACGGTTAATGTTATGGCTAAAAACTATAACTGGAGAATCAAACGGGAATATTACAATCTTATCAACAAGGGAATCAAAACCCTTGAAGTAAGGGTTGGATATCTTGATATTAAAAGAGTTCAAAAAGGTGATACAATCACTTTTAAAGACTATTCTAATATCAAGTTTGAGGTTATCCGTGTAACTCGCTATGAAGATTTCCCTGACATGCTCGACAATGAAGATTCTTCTAAGGCAATTCCTGGTGTTACCAAGTATAAAGCTTTGGAAATGTATCAGGAAATTTATCCTGAAGATAAGGAAGCTTTGGGAGTCTATGTGTTTGAACTTCGCAAACAGACAAACGATATGAGGATTTACACATTAAGCTCTCTTGTCAACAACCATAATCTCTTTGGTAAATTTGCACAGGCTGCTTATTCTGTTACAGATTACATCTGTAAAGATTATCCTAAGCATTTTGAGTGGTATTGGGCAAAAGAAATTCCTAGAGTATTTAATGGTACTGGCGAAGTCGTTATTTGCACAATTAATAACAATGTAGCTGGTATAGCATTTTTGAAAAAGGATGACACTGAAAGCAAGATTTGTACTTTTCTTGTAGTCGAAGGCTACCGTGGGAAACATGTTGCAACAGAGATGTTAGAACAAGCTTTTAAGTATCTCGGTACTACAAAGCCTCTTATCACAATTGCAGACTACAAAATCCCAATGTTTGAGCCTATCATCAAGAAATACAATTGGGAGTTGACTCAAACTATGAGAGAAGGCTACTATAACAACTCTTCTCGTGAGTTAGTGTACACCGGAGAACTTCCCGAATAGTTTTCAATCTGTCAAGGCGAAACAAAACACACTCTTAGATTCAAATGAATTTTTGAGTGTGTTTTTATTATATTTTTTCAATTCGTATTCCGACAACACCATATTGTTTTTGTTTCTCTGGTGTATAAAATTCTTCTAATACACTTAATAATTCTTGCTTTGTCATTGATTTATCAGCCATCATTTCTATATCAAAATCCTCAAATAATTCTTCAAATGTATTATATCTTAACAAACCTATAACTTTAACTTTCATAGTAGTTTCTAACTCAGGCTCTTTTTGAAAAATTATAGTATCTCCAATAGCAATTTTTTGTCTTTTTTCGTCATATAACCTCAATTCTATTCTTTTTGTGCCTTTGTTAATATAATCGAAATATTTAGGTTGTAATTTTAATATATGTTCCATTTTTCTACCTCCAGTTAGTATTGTAGCATAAAGATTTTTTTTTGTAAATAGCCATTTCAAGCAATTTTTATTTTACGAAAATTTTTATTTTATAAAATTTCATTAAATTTTAAGTAATATATTTTCTATGTGAATTTTTAACATTATTTTGGTTTACCATAGCATATTCCATTGTTGTATCTATTTTAACATGTCCTAATAATTTTTGAACTTGTTCTATTGGCATTCCTTTATCAATAGCCATAGTTGCCATAGTTCTCCTAAACT
>CANQHU010000011.1 GCA_947623945.1 uncultured Clostridia bacterium
CGAGTGGCTAAAGGCGGCAGACTGTAAATCTGTTCTCATTTGAGTACGATGGTTCGAATCCATCCCTGCCCACCAAAAGCAGTTTTAGTTGAACTGCTTTTTTTTGCATAAAAAGCAACCCCTAAAAATAATTAGGGGCTGCCTTTTTGTTACTTTTATTCCAATGATAGGAACATTCTTACTAAAAAATATTTGTTAACAAATCTAATAAATTGTACTTGGAAAATATTGATCCAATAATTAGTGAAACTGTGCTCATTATCTTAATCAATATATCCAGTGATGGACCAACGGTATCTTTAAGCGGATCGCCCACCGTATCACCAACAACAGCTGCAAGATGCTCAAAGGAGCCTTTTCTACCTAAAGACTCAATATATTTCTTAGAATTATCCCAAGCACCGCCGCTATTGCCGCAAAATATGGCAAGCAGACTAGAAGATATAGTTGAACCCATCAAAACACCGCCTACAAAATTTGTACCCATAATAAAACCACATATTGCAGGAAATACAATTGAAATTGATGCAGGAAGTTTCATTTCTGATAAAGCTCCATTAGTTGCTATTTTAATGCATCTTTCATTTTCTGGATTAGCAGTTCCTTCTCGTAAACCGAAAATTTCTCTAAACTGCCTGCGTACTTCATCGACCATTTTTCGAGCAGATTTACTTACTGCTTCAATTAACAATCCAGAAAAAAAGAATGGAGTAGCAGCACCAATTAATGTACCGGCAAGAATTATGGGATTCATTAAATCCAAAGTTATATCAGAAGTAATAGGTACAAAACTATACAGGTAAGAAACCATTAAGGAAACAGATGCAAATACTGCAGACCCTATTGCAAATCCCTTACCAATAGCTGCTGTAGTATTGCCAACAGCATCTAATTTGTCTGTAATTGCTCTTACATTATCTCCAAGTTTTGCCATTTCAGCTATTCCACCAGCGTTGTCGCTGATAGGACCATAGGTGTCAACAGAAACAGTTATTGTTACGAATGAAAGCATTCCAACTGCCGCCATCGATAAACCCAATGAGCCACAAATGAAATAAGCAAGCATTAAGGCAAATCCGAGAATTGTAATAGGCAACATTGTTGATATCATACCTACAGACAATCCTTGTGTAATTACAATTGCAGGACCTTCTTTCGCAGAATTGGCAATTTTCCTTGTAGGATTATAATCATAACTGGTGTAATATTCAGATATGATACCTATGAATATACCACTTATAATGCCAAGCAAGGAAGATTCCCAAAGAGATAGACAACCAAACCTGAATGGCAAATCTTCAAAACTTAGATTTGAAAAAAGGAAATTGGTTGCAACGAAAGTTAAAAGTGCAGTTAATCCCGCAGAAATCCAAGTAGCTTTATTAAGCTCCTTGTGAGGATCAGTACCATCTTTTTTGGACAAAATGTAAATAAGTCCAATAACACAAGATAACAGTCCAATTCCTGCAAATATGATAGGATAAATGTAAAGTTTTTCAAATAAAGATTCACTAAATTCTAGCCCTCTTGCATTATATGAAATAAAGTTATGAATACATATTATAATTGAACTTACAATTGCACCCATATAACTTTCCAAAAGGTCAGAACCTAATCCTGCAGTATCTCCCACGTTATCACCAACACAGTCGGCAATAACTGCTGGATTTCTGGGGTCATCTTCAGGAATGTTTTCTTCAGTTTTGCCAACTAAGTCAGCTCCCATATCTGCTGCTTTGGTGTAAATACCGCCGCCTACTCTGTTGAACATTGCAATAATTGAGCAACCCAGTGCATATGAAGAAAGTGTCATAGAAAATGGTACAAATGATATGCCGCACCAATTTGGAACAGAATACATTTGTGGAATTTGAAACTTAAACAAGTAAAACACAATGATTAATCCAATAAGTGCAAAACTGCTTACACAAATTCCCATTACTGAGCCACCACGAAGAGCAACTTTTAAAGTCTTACCAATATGATTACTTGTTCTTGCCATATTGGTAACCCTTACATTTGCATAAGTTGCCATTTTCATACCAAAGAAACCGGCTGCACCGCTCATTAAAGCACCAAACAAAAATGCAATAGCACTTGGAAGAGATAAAATGTTGCAAATAAAAGAAAGAGAACAGTTAAGACAACTGCTAACACTTTATATTCACTTGCTAAAAAAGTATTGGCACCATTCCGAATTGCCAAAGCAATTTCAGACATTTGTACCGTACCCTCATCCAAAGAAACAACTTGTACATAATTGAATGCTGCATAAGCGGTAGTAAGAATAGCAATAAATAATACTACCGTAAGTAAATTCATTCTGATACCTCCAATATTTTGTGTTAAATTAGATTAAGACTAAGTTTACGAGTTACAAATAATTTTTTCAATCCTCCTTTCAATTTATTAGTATGCCAAAGAATTTTCAAGTAAAAATAGAAAATTCTTAAGTAAGAAAAATGTATATAAATAGTCACGTAGACTAATTATGGTAATTATATCAAAAAAATAAGCAAATATCAATACATTTGCATAAATAAAAAAGTTACTTTTTACAAAGTAACAATTTTTTTTGTAAAATCCAAATTATTCCAAGAATCATTTTGGTAACCTATAGAATAAACATTAGTAGCCCAAATATCTTTATAAAGCATAGACATCAGATTTTTTTTATTAGAATTTTCATCAATAAACTTCTTAACAGAAGCAACAATCTCAAGTTTAGGATTTGCCTTGGCAATTTCAGAAATAAGAAATTTACCTCGATTATTTAGCCCCAAAACACGCACATAAGGTTGCACTTTTTTTGATAAATCAATATCTTTTTTTGTAAATCCAAGTAATGCATAAAGTAAAATACGTTGAAGACGTGTTGTAGTATACCTTTTAGATTTTATAATATTTAAAAATTCAACTAAAGTATTACAAGAATTAGCAGCATTTTTAATACTAGATTCCAAACCTTCTGTAACATCAGGCAATTCAGAAATTTCTTGAAGAGACATTTTTCTAAGATTGTAAATAATTTGTTTTTCAAAAACAGAAATGTCAGGAACAATATGACCAAGTTCTAAATTCTTAATTATGCTAGAATAACTAGGGCCAGGCATCAAACTTGATAATGATTTAAAACCATTATTTTTTATAATATTACGAATAGCGGTGCTACTTGCAATATTTCCAGACACATTAACATCATTAAAAGATGCTTCATAACGTAATATATTGATAGGTTGAATAGGACTTTTTAATTTTTTTAGGGCTTTTAAATATTCAATAGCTAAAATATTATTAGGAGAAGAAAGTACATTTGCATATTTCCTAATATTATTCAAATACATCATTAAAGCATTTTCCCTTGCCTTTGGAAAAGAAACACCTTTTTTTAACTCATGTGATAGCAAAGTTTTATATTCTTTTGGTTCACGGTACAAAACATCTGCCAATTCCTCTAAAATTTCTAAATCTTCTGTTTCTGTACCGAAAGAAATGTAATCTACAACTTTTAAGGAATCAAGAATTTTAACAGCGCCTTCTGCGAAATTTTCGGCACTAGAAATAGAATATAAAACAGGAAGTTCAATGACTAAATCAACACCACATTGAATAGCAGTTTCTGCTTTTGACCATTTATCAATAATAGAAGTACTTCCACGTTGAGTAAAGTTTCCACCAATGATAGCAACTGTATAGTTAGAACTAGTCATTTTTTTTGATTGTTCTAAATGATATAGATGTCCATTATGAAATGGATTATATTCAGCAACAATGCCTAAAACTTTTCCCATAAAAACTCCTTCTTGATTTAATTTTTTTATTTATGTTATAATATCATAAAAAGGTAAAAAAAGCAAGAAAGGGTATGTGTATGGAAAAAGTTATTATTTATACTGATGGAGCTTGTTCAGGAAACCCAGGACCAGGAGGATGGGGAGCCATCTTAATGTACAAAGAAAATAAAAAAGAAATATCAGGAGGAAGCAAAAGTACAACAAACAATATAATGGAACTTACAGCAGTAATAGAAGGATTAAAACTTTTAAAATATCCTTGTGAAGTAGAATTATACAGTGACAGTAGTTATGTTGTAAATTGTTTTGAACAAGGATGGATTTATAATTGGATAAAAAACAATTGGAAAACATCAGGAAAAGAGCCTGTAAAAAATAAAGAACTATGGCAAGAATTATATGAATTAACAAAGATTCACAAAGTCAAATTTAATAAAGTAAAAGGTCATAGTGATAATGAATATAATAACAGGTGTGACGAACTTGCAAGGGCTGAAACTCAAAAATATATTACAATTATGTAACATTAATAAAAAATATTGAAATATTTTTGTAAATAGATTATAATAAAAATGGAGGAGAAAGCCTATGGATACCTTTGCAAGTTATATATTAAACGAAGAAGAACTAGAATCAAAAATGGAAATAACATATTATTTGTCAAAAAAAGCAAAAGTATTTTTTGATAAATCTGTTGTATTTAAGTTAGAAATTGCAAGGCTATTTTTAGATTATTCTAAAATTGAAGTAGATAGAAATTTCGTTCTAACTGCTTGTTTATTATGCAATTGTAAAAAAGTCAATCAAGCTCAAGACATAGAAAAAATTCATTCTTATGCAAAAGAAGGAGCAGAATATTTAAGAGGACTTGGTTTTGGACAAAAATTTTGCAAAGTGTGCGAAGAGGTTAACCGCTATAGTAATAGTAATCCAAGAGAAAGAGAAAGTGACATTATAGAACTAGTTGATCAATTTGGAGGAATGCTTTTAGATAGACCAGAAAGAATTGGTTTTAAGCCAGATGAAGCATTAGTATTATTAGAACATAGAAATTTAAAAGATGAATATAATCGTTATTTAGGCACATTTATTGAATTTGTAAATTTTTTAGAAACTGTACAAATAAATGATTTAGTTAATATGAAAGCCTTAAATAGATTAGTAAAAATATATAATGAAACAGATGATTTAAAAAAATTCATTCAAAAAGTAGTATATGAATATGAACCAAAAGTAGATAAAGCAATTCGCAAGCAAGGAGAAGAAATAGCAGAAGAAATGTTAAGAAAAGTAGAAGGAAATAGACCATTATTTAGTGAAGAAACAACCAAAAAAATTATGGCACATATACAAAATATAGGAGAAGAAGAAAATGTATGAAATATTTGCAGATTTACATGTTCACATAGGAAGAAGCGAAAACCGGAAAACCAATAAAAATAACAGCAGCAAAATCGTTAAATTTTGCAAACATTGCAAAAGAATGTGTAGAAAGAAAAGGCATTCAAGTAGTTGGAATAATTGATTGTGCATCCCCATATGTTATTGAAGATATTGAAAATTTTTTAAAAACAGGGGATGCTTATGAGTTACAAGATGGAGGAATTATATATAAAGATAAAGTTTGTATTTTACTTGGAAGTGAAGTAGAAACATCAGAACAAGGGAGAAATGGAAACTGTGGAAGTGCTCACAACATATGCTTTTTTCCACATTTAAAAGATATAAAAAACTTTTCAAAAGAAATGAGCAATCATATCAAAAACATTACTTTAAGTACACAAAGGTCAAATGTTTCAGGTTACGAACTAATTGACATTGTAGAAAAATACAATGGAATTTTAATACCAGCACACGTATTTACACCTCATAAAAGTTATTATGGAAATTGTACAGACAGATTAAAAAATATTTTTAAAGAAAAATATAATAAAATACCTGCAATTGAATTAGGATTAAGTTCAGATACATTTTTGGCAGATACAATTTCAGAATTAGAAAATAAAACATTTGTAACTAATTCTGATGCACATTCATTACCTAAAATTGCAAGAGAATATAATAAAATGCAAGTTGAAGATATATCTTTTAAAGAGATAGTAATGGCATTAAAAAATGAAAATGGAAGAAAAGTAGTTGCAAATTACGGATTGGACCCAAAACTTGGTAAATATCATAGAACTTATTGCGATGATTGTGAAAAATCAATTGAAACAAAAGAACCTGTAGAAACTTGTCCAATGTGTGGAGGAAAAAATGTAACTTTTGGAGTTTTTGATAGAATAGAATTAATAAAAGACAAAGAACAAACCAAAAGTCCAAAAAATAGACCACCATACATTTATCAAGTACCACTTGGATTTATTCCAGGGTTAGGTGGAAAAACAATTGATAAATTGTTAAATACATTTGAAACTGAAATGAACATCTTACATAAACTATCAAAAGACGATATAGAAGCGGTAGTTGGTGAAAAAATAGCACAAAATATCGTAGATGCAAGAGAAGGAAATATGAAAATCCACTCTGGACGGTGGAGGAAATTATGGAAAAATAGAAACAAAATAGTTCTAAAAAACTCTTTATCGAATACACATTATGTATAAAGATAAGGAGTTTTTATTTTATGAAGAAAAACAGAAGAATTAGATTATTACAAATGATAAAAGAACATATTATTACAAATAAAAAAGAATATGTTTTAGTTTTATTACTATTCATTATAGGCATTTTTTTAGGAGTATTTTTTATTAACCATATGGAAGAAGCTCCGAAAACAGAAGTTACAAACTATATGAAGAACTTTATTAGCAATATGAAAGAAGTACAAAATTTAGACTATATGGGATTGCTAAAAAATAGCATATGGCAAAATATTGTGCTGGCAATTATACTATGGTTTTTTGGAACAACTGTAATTGGAATTCCGGTCAGTTTTGGGCTGGTTGTATATAGAGGATTTTGTCTAGGATATACAATTTCAGTTTGCATTACAATTATGAGAATAACTAAAGGAATATTATTTATTTTAATTTTACTTTTACTCCAAAACATTCTATTTATACCAGCAATGCTTGCATTGGCGGTAAGTGGATTTAAACTATATAAATCAATCATAAAAGATAGAAATAAAGAAAACATTAAAGTAGAAGTTTTAAGACATACTATATTTTCAATTATTATGCTTATTGTTATGTTAGTATCATCTGTAATTGAAATATTCGCATCTACAAGCATTTTGAAACTTTTTATAAAATATTTTTAAAAATATTTTAAAAATCTATTTACATTTTTGAAAAACTTTGATATAAATATATATAAATTTATGTAAATACTTTAATTTTAAATATAGTAAGGGGTAGGGGAAAGATATGGAAAGACAGTTAAAATATTTTTTTAATTTTTTAGAGGAAGATAAAAAATTATCAGAAAACACATTACAATCTTATAAAAGAGATTTAAAACAATTTAAAAGATATTTAGAGGCTTGTGAACTAAGTTATAATCATGTAAAGGAAGAAGATATACAAGATTATATTAAAGAATTAAACGAACAAGGTAAAAAACCATCTAGCATATCTAGATGTATCGCATCTATTCGTTCATTTTATCAATTTGTATTGAAAAATAAAAAAATAAAAGTAGATCCAACACAAAACATCAAATCACCAAAAATTGAAAAAAGAGTTCCAAGTGTATTAACATCAAAAGAAGTAGAATTATTATTAAATCAACCAAAAGATGTAGACTTAAAAGGAATTCGTGATAAAGCTATGCTTGAATTTGCTTATGCAACAGGAATGAGAGTAACAGAAATTATCTCATTAAATATAGATGATGTTAATTTAGACGAAGGATATGTTACATGTAAACATGGAAGCAAACAACGTAACATACCATTAGGAACAATGTCATTAAAAGCACTAAGAGAATATGTTGAAGATGCAAGAGATATTTTAGTAAAAACAGAAAATGAGCAAGCACTATTTGTAAATATCAATGGTAGCAGATTAACAAGACAAGGATTTTGGAAAATAATTAAATTTTATAAAGAACAAGCACACATAAATAAAGATATTACCCCACATGTATTAAGACATTCTTTTGCAACACACCTTTTACAAAATGGTGCAGACTTAAAAGCCATCCAAATGATGCTTGGACATTCAGACATTTCTTCTACACAAGTATATATGCAATTCCAAGATGAAGGGATTAAAAACGTATATAGAAAAGCTCACCCAAGAGCATAAATAAAATAATAAATAATTATGTGGAATTTAGATTTTTTATCAATTCATTTGCGTAGAAAATCTTAATTCCTTTTTTTATATTCAACGAAATATGGTAGACAAAAAAATAAAATAAATGTATAATAAACAGGGGTTTTTATGGAAGAAAAAGTAGATATATTAATTGCAACATACAATGGCGAAAAATTCATAAAAGAACAAATTGATAGTATATTAAACCAAACATATAAAAACATACAATTAATTATTTCAGATGATTGTTCAACAGACAATACAAGAGAAATATTAAAACAATACGAAGAAAACGAAAAAATAAAAATATTCTATCAAGAAAAAAACTTAGGATATCTAAAAAATTTTGAATTTCTATTAAAACAAGTAGAAAGCAACCTTTATATGCTTTCTGATCAAGATGACATTTGGAAAGAAGAAAAAATTGAAAAATCAGTAGAAAAATTACAAAAAGAAAATTTAGATTTAGTTTTTGGAGATTTAGAAGTAGTAGATGAAAACTTAAAAACTATCTATCCTTCTTTTGTAAAATATAAAAAACTTGATAGAAAAATAGAAAAATGCATTGGAAGTTATAAATTACAATATTTATACAATTGTATGACAGGTTGCACAATAATATCTAAGAAAAAATATATAGATAAAATATTGCCATTTCCAACAACATCAGAATATATGGTTCATGATTACTGGATAGGATTTATAGTTTCACTGTATGGAAAAATAGGATACTTAAAAGAACCTTATATCAAATATAGGCAACATGGAGAAAATCAAATAGGAGTAGAAAGAGCAGTTAAAAAAATAAAAAACACAGAAAAATTACGAGACTATTTAATTGAAATAAAAATAGGAATATTTAAAACATATGTGCAAAACGAAGATAGAATTCCAAAAGAATTAAAAAAACAAAATAGACAAGCATTAGAATATTATGAAATGATAAAAAACAAAAAAAGAATAAACTTTAAAGGTTGGGGAATATTTTACAAATTATATAAACAAGAAACATTTTCATTTTTTATAAAAAACTTTGTATTATTTAATATGCCATTTTTAGTTAAAAATTAAGCATTTTTTGACAACTTAAAAAGGAGGATACCTTAAATATGGATGAAGAAAGAATTGTTAATCCACAAATAGAGAATCAAGTAGAAGAAAGATTAGAAAATTCTTTAAGACCTAGAACATTAGACGAATATATTGGTCAGGAAAAAGTAAAAGAAAACATGAAAATTTATATAGAATCTGCTAAAAAAAGAGGAGAGCCTTTAGACCATGTATTGTTATACGGACCGCCAGGACTTGGAAAAACAACTTTGTCAAATATTATAGCAAATGAAATGAATTCAAACATTAAAATAACTTCTGGACCAGCAATTGAAAAGCCAGGAGACTTAGCATCTATTTTAACAAATCTTTCAGAGTTTGATATATTGTTCATAGATGAAATTCATAGATTAAGTAAAAGTGTAGAAGAAATATTATATCCTGCACTAGAGGATTATTCACTAGATATTGTAATTGGAAAAGGTCCTACTGCAAAATCAATTAGGCTAGATTTACCTAAATTTACATTAGTAGGTGCAACAACAAGAGCAGGAGCCTTAACAACTCCTTTAAGGGATCGTTTTGGAATTATACATAGATTAGAATTATATAATAACGAAGAACTAACAACAATTGTAAAAAGATCTAGCAAAATTTTAGATGTATCAATAGAAGAAGAAGCAGCAAGAGAAATAGCAAGAAGGTCAAGAGGAACGCCAAGAATAGCAAATAGATTATTAAAAAGAGTAAGGGATTATGCAACAGTTTTAGGAGATGGCAATATAACATTAAAACTTACAAAGCATGCCTTAAATCAATTAGAAATTGATGAACTAGGTTTAGATGAAATAGATAGAAAATTATTAAATACAATGATAGTTCAATATGGTGGTAGAGCAGTGGGAATAGAAGCATTAGCAGTTAGTGTAGGAGAGGAAATAGACACTATTGAAGATGTATATGAGCCTTATTTAATTCAAATTGGGTTTATAGCAAGAACGTTAAGAGGAAGAAAACCATTGCCTGCAGCATATAGACATTTGGGATATGATGTACCAGAAGAAATCGAATCCTAGGGTGTTTTTTGGGACGGGGCAAAAAAACACCTATTGGAAAAAATAACTATTCGTAGAGAAGTTTAATTAATAAAAAATAGAAAGGTGTTTTTTTGCCCCGTCCCAAAAAACACCAAGGAGAAAAAAATGAAAGCAAATCCAAAAGAAACTATATTTTTAGTATGTTTAATTTTATTATTTTTAGTAGGAATGTTAGTTAGAGTAGTTGGAATAGCAGATATGCCAAATGCTTTAAATTGTGATGAAGCATCATCTGGATATGAAGCATTTTCTATTTTAAATTATGGAATAGATAGAACAGGAAATAAATTTCCCGTATTTTTGGAATCTTGGGGAGGAGGTCAAAATGCATTACTTTCTTACTTTATGATACCATTTATAGCAATATTAGGGTTAAATACATTGTCAATTAGACTTCCTATGGCAATTTTAGGTTGTATATCATTAGTAATTTTATATATGCTATTAAAAAGAATAGCAAATAAAAAGATTGCAATTATAGGTTTAGCATTTTTTGCAATATGTCCATGGCATATTATGAAAAGCAGATGGGGATTAGAGTCTAATTTATTTCCAGATTTAATGTTAATTGCAATTTATTTACTGATCGTAGGATTAGAAAAAAATAATAAAATTCTTTATTACTTATCATTTGTAATAGCCGGGCTAACTGCATATTCTTATCGGAACATCATATTATTTTTTACCCGTATTTTTAATACCATTGGTAATTGTACTAGTAAAAAAAGAAAAAATAACAATAAAACAAGCCATTATTTCTATTGCAATTGTAGGAATAGTATCTTTGCCAATTATATTATATGTAGTAATTAATACTCTTGGATTAGAACAAATAAACTTACCATTTTTAACAATACCAAAATTAGATGTAAATAGATATGCAAAAATAACGTCTATCTTTTCAGATGAATTTTTTACAACTAGTATAAAAAATTTTACAGACAGTATAAGAATTTTAGTAAGACAAAATGATTACCTTCCTTGGAATAATATTCAACCATTTGGAACAATATATTTGTTTTCTACAGTTTTTACTATAATAGGATTAGTAAATTCATTTAAAAAGAATAAATGGTTGGAAATAAAGTATAATTATATATTTAATATATGGTTTATTGTATCAATTATTTTAACCTTTATTTGTGAGCCAAATATAAATCGATTAAATATTATAATGATACCAATTATTTATTATACAATAATTGGAATTTGCATAACTATAAAAAATAGAAAAATTGTGGCAATTGGAATAGGAATTTTATATTTTGTATCTTTTGGATTTTTCCTACCAAAATATTTTAGTGAAAACTGTGATGAATATGGTACATTTGAAGGAAAATTAGAAGAAGTAATAAGCTATGTTGACAAAATAGAAGGAAAGAAAATACATATTACAGATAAAATACAATCCAACTATATTCATGTATTATTTTATACACAATATGATACAAATAAATTTGTGGAAACTGTGGATTATGAAGATCCAAAAGTAGAATTCAAGAAAGTAAATTCTTTTGGAAAATATTATTTTGATGATATAAAAGAATTAAATACACAGGAAAACAATGTATATGTAATCAAAAAAGAAGAAAAAGATAAATTTAATTTAGACAATTTCAAAATAACTGAGTTTGAAAAATACATAGTAATAGAATAAAATCATAATACTAGGAGGAAAACATGAAATTATTGTTACATACTTGTTGTGCACCATGTAGTGTATATTGTATAGATTCTTTAAGAAAAGAAAATATAGAACCAACTGTATATTGGTTTAACCCAAATATTCACCCATATACAGAATATAAAGCAAGAAGAGATTGCTTAAAAGAATATACAAAAAGTATAGGAGTAGAGGCAATTTTTGAAGAAAATTATGGATTAAAGGATTTTTGTAAAAATGTTATTGGAGATTTGGACAATAGATGCCAAAATTATTGCTACCCAGTACGTTTGGAGCAAACTGCCAAATATGCTAAAGAAAATGGATTTGATACTTTTTCTACAACTTTGTTAGTTAGTCCATATCAAAAACATGATTTACTTATTAAAGTAGCAGAGCAAATGGCTAAAAAATATGATATAGACTTTTTATATAGAGATTTTAGGGTTGGTTTTCGTGAGGGACAAAATAAAGCAAGAGAACTTGGGTTGTATATGCAAAAATATTGTGGATGTGTTTTTTCGGAACAACAAATATTTTTAGCCCACACAAATACAAAACCAAATCTACCAGAGGGATTCGAGTTTTTACCAGTTAAAAGAAATATTATAATCAGTAAAGAAAAAAATGACAAAAAGCAATATATAAATTTATTGCTTGAAGCAGATCCAAGTGAAAAGATTATACAGGAATATTTAAAAGACGGAGATTTATTCGTTTTAAGATATAAAGATGAT
This sequence comes from uncultured Clostridia bacterium, assembly GCA_947623945.1. Lineage (GTDB taxonomy): Bacteria > Bacillota > Clostridia > TANB77 > CAG-508 > CAG-269. Next base: position 12,607 of record CANQHU010000011.1, read on the forward strand.
GTAGTGTGTATAGCAGTGGTAACAAAATTAGATAATGATACAGTAGAATTAAAAAATATAGTAACAAAAGAAGAATTTAGAGGAGAAGGATATGCAAAAAAAATGATAAAATATCTAGCTGATAATTATAAGCAAAGATATAAAAAGATGTTAGTTGGAACAACAGAAAATAATATACCATTCTATGTAAAACAGGGATTTGATAAATATGAAAAGACAATAAAAAATTTCTTTGTAGATAACTATGATGAAGAAATATGGGATGGAGATTTAAAGTGTATTGATTTAATATATTATTCAAAAAATTTAACAGATAAAAATTAATAGTAATATAAAATCATAGATAAATTAGAAGGGAGAAAATATGATAGATATTGTAGAGAATATCATAAATCAAGGTGAAAAGATAAACACAGAGTTTAAAGAAGCAACACAGAAATTACCAAAAAATCTTTTTGAAACAGTATGTGCATTTTTAAATCGTTTTGGTGGAAATATAATATTAGGAGTGAACGATAAAAAAGATATTGTTGGTGTAGATAAAAATTATGTATTGCAGATGAAAAAAGATTTTACTAATTTATGTAATAATCCTCAAAAAATATCCCCAACAATCTATTTGAAAATAACTGACTATGAAATAGATGGAAAAATAGTTTTGCATATAAATATTCCTGATTCACCAGAAGTCCATAGAACCGCTGGAAGAATATATGATAGAAATGAAGATGGAGATTTTGATATTACGGATAATAGTAATCTAGTCCTAGATATGTATATAAGAAAAAAGGAAGTACATATTGAAGATAAAATTTTTCCATATGCTACAATGCAAAATTTAAGAGAAGATTTATTTGAAAAGGCAAAAAAATGGGCAATTCTAAAAAATGAAAATCATCCTTGGAAAAATATGACAAATGAGCAAATTATAAAAAGTTCAGGACTATATAGAGAAGATGTAATGACGAAAGAAAAAGGATTAACACTTGCAGCAATTTTATTGTTTGGAAAGGATGAAATAATTATGTCATATTTATCACATTTTAAAACAGATGCAATATACAGAAATGAAAACATGGATAGATATGATGATAGAGATGTAATTATTACAAATTTAATAGATAGTTATGAAAGACTAATGCAATTTGTTCAAAAACACACTAACGATAAATTTTATCTTGAAGGCTCACATAGTATTAGTATTAGAGATAAGATAGCGCGTGAACTATGTTGCAATTTGTTAATTCATAGAGAACTAACAAGTGGTATAACTTCAAGAATGATTATAACAAAAGACTCTATTTATACTGAGAACCCTAATATACCACGAATGAAAGGATTTATTACAGTAAAAAATTGTATACCATATTCAAAAAATCCAAAAATTGCAAAAATATTTAGAGAAATAGGACTTGCAGATGAGTTAGGAAGTGGAGTCAGAAATATAACAAATTATTCTGAAATTTATTCAGGAAGGGAGCCAATATTTGAAGAAGGAGATATATTTAAAGCAACAGTTCCATTAGTAAAAATATTAAATAAAATGACTGCTGCAGAAGTTAATAATATGACAGTAAGAGAATTAAATGAAGCACTAGTTGAAAATAGTAAGGCACAAGATGAGGCACAAGACAAGACACAAGATGAGGCACATAATGAAATTGATAGAAAAATAATTGAGTTTTGTAATAAAGAAAGAAATATTTTCCAAATTATGGAACATATGGGTTACAAAAATAGAACAAGATTTAGAAGAGATTATATAAGACCATTGGTAGAAAAAGGAATACTAAAAATGACAATTCCAGATAAGCCAACAAGTAGAAATCAAAAATATATAGCTTTAAAAAATAACAGCAGAAATGATAAAACTTCATACTGAAATAGAATTCAATCGTGTCAACGATATTGACACGATTGATGTTGGAGCAATAAAGACAATGAAATTGTCTCACCATTAGTGAAACAAATTATATTAGAAAATAGTAGAAGAAGATAGAAATGATAAATAATTTGCGGTCATAATGCTTTTTTTCGGAGGAGAAAAGGTATTTACGACACAAAAACGGATAACTTTACAGTAGAGCAACTTTAAAAAAAACATAGGAGTAAAAAATTAATTAAAAGGAAGGTAAAAATTGAATAAATTATTATTAGTCATTAAGGAGGAAATATATGATATTAAAAAATAAGTTAGGATTAGATAATGAAATAGAACTTGCTAAAGAGGAAGAAAGAATAACAAAATTAAAAGCAATAGAATTATTTGAAACAGGAAAACTAGAAGAATTTGAAGTTGGAACTTTTCAAGGTTTATCTCAAATACACAAATATTTATTTGAAGATATATATGAATTTGCAGGAAAGATAAGGACAGAAAATATTTCCAAAAACAACTTTAGATTTGCATCAGCAATGTATTTGAAAGAAGCATTAAGAAAAATAGATAATATGCCACAATCAAATTTTGATGAAATCGTTGATAAATATATTGAAATGAATATAGCTCATCCTTTTAGAGAAGGAAACGGAAGAAGTGCAAGAATTTGGCTAGATATGATTTTAAAAAAGGAGCTTGGCAAAGTTGTTGATTGGAATAAAATAGATAAAGAAGATTATTTATTAGCTATGGAAAGAAGTCCAATTAAAAATACAGAAATAAAGTTTTTGCTAAAAGAGGCATTGACGGAGAAAACAAATGATAGAGAAGTTTATATGAAAGGTATTGATGCAAGTTATAGATATGAAGGATATAATGAGTATAAAACAGAAGATTTAAAAAATGATTAGTGTGGTCTAGATATAGAATTAAAGAGGAAGAAAAATATTTAGTGATTTAAAAGTAAAAAAGGAGAGAAAAAATGAAAGTATTTTTAAATGTTAATGAAGCATCAGCTGAAGCAGAATATGATGAAAAAACAGGGAGAATAAAAGTTTATAAAGGAGCTAAAATTAATTATCCTAAACGAGGAGGAAATTTAGATAAACATGATGCAGATGCTCTAAAGATAAGGCAAGATATTATAAAAAATAAACTAGATAAAGATGGATGTCTTATTGAAGATATAGAATTTTCAAGTCCAACTAAAGCTACAAAGGTGTTAGTAGGATATTTAGATAGTGGTACTCGTAGATTTGTTGATGAAAAAGGTGTACCAATAAGAGAATTACCTACAAAACAAGGATATTATGCAATGAGATATAATATGGATATAAATGATGAAGTTAAAGACTGGAAATCAAAATTTATTGAGGATAAATGTGTATATGCTGGATGGGATATAGGAGACTTAAGAAAATATGAAGATATAAATCAACTAAAAGATAAAGCAGGAACGGCTAAAAGATTAAAGATGATAAAATTATTTAGAAATCTAAAAAAAGGAGATTATATTTTATTACAAACATCTTTTATGAAAAGTGGAAAAGATAGCAAAAATATAACAAGGATATATGCAATAGGAAAAATAGAAAAAGACTTTGAAGAAGAAGGTGGTTACGAGTATATTGAAGGAATAGGACATAAAAGACCAGTTGAATGGCTAAAAGTATGGGAAAAAGGCAAAGAATTTGAAGATGGTAGTCTTCAAGACACAATAACAGATTTAAATACGAAAAATAGGAAAAAGTACATAGATTATATAAATAAAGAATTAGGCAATGAGGAAGAAGACATCATAGAAAAAAACAAAAAAGAATATGTCAATTTAAAATATTATAATGACTATTTATATTATGGAGCTCCTGGATGTGGGAAAAGTTATGAGGTAAAGAAAATAGTAGAAAATGAAAAAATTTTTGATGGTGGATATGAGAGAGTATTATTTTACCCAGAATATACTTACTCAGATTTTATAGGACAGATATTACCAGAAGTTGATAAAGAAAATAAATCTATATGTTTGTCATTTAAAGCAGGTCCATTTACAAGGATATTAGCAAAAGCATATAAAAATAAAGATAAAAAATATTGTTTAGTTATAGAAGAAATCAATAGAGGTAATGCGGCAGCAATTTTTGGAGATATATTTCAACTAATGGATAGAAGAGAAAATAGCGAAACAGATGAAGAAGGGTATAGAGAAGGTGATAGTGAATATAGAATTACAAATTTAGATATCGTTAAATGGATAAAAGAAACAGAAAATATAACAAATAAAGTATTAGATGACGGAAAAATATATTTACCAAATAACTTATATATATATGCTACAATGAATACAAGTGACCAAAATGTTTTTATTTTGGATACAGCATTTAAAAGAAGATGGAATATGAAGTATGTTGAAATAAATTTTGAAAATAATGATGAATATAACTTTGATACTTTAAGAATACCAATTAGAAATAGCAACATATTATGGAAGGAATTTGTTGAAAAAATTAATGAGTATATTCCTGATATAAATAATGGTTTAAACGGAGATGATAAATTAATCGGGCCTTATTTTGTATCTAAAAAGTTGCTAGTTGAAGAAGACGATACAAGTGAAGATATAGAGAATAAGATAGATAAATTTGCACAGAAAATTTTTATGTATTTATGGAATGATGTAGTAAAGACAGATAGACATACTTTATTTAGAAAAGATATTAAATCTTATAATATGTTAATAAAAAAATATAAAGAGGAAGGTATAAAAATTTTTGAAGATAACATTATAAATTTATTTGAAAATAAAGAGAATGATAATAGTGAGGTAGATTATACTAATGAACAAAATTAGTGTTAGTAAATATTGTATTTTTCCAAAAATAAGTGATTATTCAAAAATAGATTGTATAGGTTTAAAAATAGATGAAAATAAAAAAGGCTTTAAAATTATTTTTCCAGTTAATTATTTTCCAGAAAACTATTTTGAAAATAACGAAATAAAAATTAGTGAAGATGAATTAAAAGAAAACATAAAAAATTTGCTATTGGCAATATATAAGTCAAATTTATCACAAATATATGATGACAAAAGCAGAAAATATGATACATGTCCAATAGATTCAATTTTTTGGATAATAAGAAATTATATTGAAAATGGATATTATAGAGAAGTAGAAAGTGTTTATAAAAAAGAAAGTAAAGGAAAGATAGATTGGAAGAAAACTATAAAAAATAATAATTTTTTAATAGATAATAATTTTAATCTTCTTTACCCAAAATTTATAACTAAACATTTTAAATACAATGAATCAAGTTTAATTACACTAGTACATAAGTATTGTGTATATATTGCAAGTGATTTATTTGGGTTTATATATAATTTAGATCCTAAAACATTAGAAAGACCTGAAATAGATGAAGAAACAGCTAGTAAAGAATTTTTATTAAACATGTTAATGGAAGAATATACGAAATCCTTTTTAGATTCTAAAAAGGAATTATTGTTGAATATGATAAAAATATTGGAATGGAAAACTTATGGAAAATCAGGCTTCGATATGTTTAGTATAACAGAAAGTAAATTTGAAGTTACATTTGAAAATTTAGTTGATGAAAATTTTGGAAATATTAATGACCTAAAACCATATTATCCTATTGGAATATGGAATATTAATGGAATAAAAACCAAATCATCTTGTCTTAGAGAAGATTCAATTTATGATTTTAGTAAAAATAATATATCAAATAAAAAAATATTTATAATAGATGCAAAATATTATGTATATGCTTCAGAAAATTCACAAAAAGGTTTACCAGATACATCATCAATAGCAAAGCAAATTATTTACGGAGAATCAGTTAGTAAGAAAAAAGAAAATTATGAAGTTTATAATATTTTTATTATTCCTTTTTGCAGTCAAGATACAGAAAAAATCAAATATGTTGGATATGCTTATGGAGATTGGAGAGACAATGATAAAACATATGATAAAATATATACGTTTAAAGTGAATTTACGAAGTTTAATAAATGGCAAAATAAAAAAAGAAGCTAGTATAAATTATATATCAAATAAAATTGCAGAGGAAGAAAGATATCAAAAAAATTATATAGGTGAAAAAAATGGAATTTAGTGAAGTAAAAAAATATATAGATACAATTAAAGATACAAGTAACTTCAAAGAATTAGAAGAATTTACAAGGATGTCAAGAATTGATGCATATAAGGATATGTACGAAAACATTGAACATTACGTAAAAGTATATCATGCAAAACATGATTATGAAAAGCCTTATAGAGAAGGAAATGAATATTTTGAGCCAGACTATGAATACTTTGTAAAATTTTTACACGATTATATGAATAATGAGCCAATGAAAATGCCAATAAGGGATGATGGTTACATTGACTTATCTAATAGTTTATATTTAGTTCAGCCAGGGATATTTTCTGAAAATACTGGAAATTTTTTAGATCATTATATAATAATGACAGATGGAAGTGTATATATTTCAAAATTGCCACTATATTATAGAGGAAATTCAGGAGTAACAGACAAATATAGTTTATATAGTTCATTAATCGCATCATACATAGCAAAAAACTTAGAAGTAGAGTGTGCAGATATTGCTTTAGCTAAAAAAGAAAGCTCATACAGAATAATAAGTAAAAGTTTTTTAAAAGAAAATGAAGAAATTGTAACATATACAGAAGATATGGAACAAATTTCAGAATACTTAGAACAAATGGATGAAGCACTAAGACTTAGACAATTTGATGAAAGTGAAATAGAAAAAGCAAAATTTGAATTTATAAAACAAGAATTTATAGCAAAATTAATTGGTTTAAAAGATCAAACGGCAGATAACTCACCATTAATTGTAAATACAGATGATGAAGGAAACAGGCATGTAAGAATGGCACCTATGTTTGACTTAGATTATAGTTTTCAAATTGCAAGCAAATTTAATTTTATGACAGTAAGAAAATGTGATAATGGAAAAGATGATATAGCATCTTTAATAGAACAATATAAAGATTATCCGGGATTTAAAGAATTTGCTAAAAAAAGTCTAGAAACCTTAGATATGTCAAAGATATTTAAACAAATATATGAAAAAACAGGTTTAAAAGAGTTTAGCGAAAGTAATAATGATGAAAAAATGAAGCAATTTTCAGAGTTTGTAACAAAAAATCTACAAATAGCAAAAGAAACTTATGCTAAAGTATTTAAAGAAGAAAGAGATGATAGATAGTGATATTAAATTTATATTGGAAAGATAAAGAAAAAAAAGAATACATGCTAGGAAAACTCTATAAAGAAGAAGGAAAATATCATTTTGAAATAAATGAAGAAGAACTAAAAAAAGCGACTCATAAAGGATGCTTTGGAATAGGAGAATTAAATCTTTTATATAAGCATCATGTAAGTGATAAATTATTTGCATTTTTTAAAAGAAGAATACCCGATAGCGAAGGCTATGATGAAATGGAAATATTAGAAAAAACAAACGGAATTCTATATACAGATAGATATTATTTAAAAAAAGCATCTTCTATTCAGGAATAAAATAAATCGCAAAAAATTCATTTACCATAGGAATTTGGGTATGATATAAAAGTTCTAAATCCTCCAATTTGCAAATATCATTACATATAATTAAATATTTTCCGCGATAAAGATTTAAATCTGACAACGCAGAAACAATTAAATTAGAATCATATGCAACATTTGCACAGTCAACAAATTCCTTATAACCAATGTCATAAAAAGAATAACCAGGATCTAGATAAGGAATAATAGATTGACCAATAATTGATGCATCAATTAAAATAGTTGAATCTTTTGGAATATTATTATTAATAAAATAAGCCATTTCTTTTGCACTAGAATAAGGGTGAGAAACATCTCTTACTGCAGTGTAAAAGAAATCTTTTAAACCAAAAACTGATGTAATAAGAAGAAATGCAATACATAATATAAAATGATTTATATTATCAAAATTATCATACTGATAAACCAATATTAGGTAAAATAATATCACTCCAAAGAACAAAATATATCTTTGAAATAGAACAGAAGAATACACAAATTTATAAATAAAAAGCTGGAATAATAGGCTAATAGCTAAAATAACAAATTCCTTATAATGCGTTTTTAAGGAAAAAATCGTATAAACAAGTAATATAAGCAACAAACAAGTAGTACATAGAATTAATAAATCTACAAAAGAACTACTTTCACATGCATAATTAATATTAGAAGAGCCATAAAGTTCAAAAACAACTAACAAAGTATTAAAAACAATAATTAACAAACCAATAATAACTGATTTTATATTGGTATTGTGTTGTTTTTTATAAAAATATTGAAATATCTCATAAAAATGAAAAGTGATAGTAAGTCCTGCAACAATTCCCCAAGCCAAAGAATGGGTATGAATAAGCAAAGCAATTAAAATACTATAAACAATAGGGCGTTCAAATCTTTTTGGGTAAAAAACTCCAATAATAACTAAAAGTAAAATAATACAAGAGTAATTTCTTGAAATAGCGCTATAAGTATATGTAAAAGGTATAGTAAACAATGCAAAAATTTTAACTGGTAAAGGAAGTTTAGTCTTAAATAAGAATAGCCAAGAACTAATTAATAAAACAATAAAACTAATTAAGTTTAAAGTAATAATTGGAAAATTTAATTTTGCAAAAGGCATTAATAATAAATGCCATAAAATAGGATGACCATCAAATCTGCTTGCTAAAAATAAATCTACAACTGACAATTCTTTTGCCATAAGCCAAGCATGAATTTCATCACGCCAAGGCTCATGTAAAAGTGTTAAAATAAAATTAAGTATGCCATATAGTACAAAAATTACCCAATATATTGCTTTTTTATTATTTTTATAAATATTTTTCAAATTCATGGTACATACCTTTCTTATATAAATACTTTGGAAAAACTTTTAAATTAATCAAATATAGTATATAATATAAAAAAATAGTTTTCAATACAAGAGGAGGAAAAATTTTGGATAAATTAGTATTAGTAGATGGAAATAGTATTATGAACAGAGCATTTTACGGTATAATGGGAAGTAAAATGCTAACAACAAAAGACGGAAAATACACAAATGCAGTGTATGGGTTTTTAGCAATTTTATTTAAACTATTAGAAGAAGTAAATCCAAAGTATTTAGTTGTAGCATTTGACTTAAAAGCACCAACTGCAAGACACAAACTATACGAAGGATATAAAGCAACAAGAAAAGGGATGCCAGAAGAACTTGCAGAACAAATGCCAATTATAAAAAACATATTAAAAGCAATGAATATTGACATTATTGAAATGGAAGGATATGAAGCAGATGATGTCCTTCGGAACATTATCATGTTATGGAGAAAAACAAGGATTAGAAGTTATTATCCTTTCTGGAGATAGAGATACATTTCAACTAGCAACTGATAAAGTAACTATTCGTATTCCACACACAAAAGGTGGAAAAACAGAAACAGATGAATACAATAGAGAAAAAATAATAGAAACTTATGGAATAGAACCAAAACAATTAATTGATGTTAAAGGTCTACAAGGAGATTCATCAGATAACATTCCAGGAGTGCCAGGAATACGGAGAAAAAACTGCTCTTGCATTAATACAAAAATTTGGATCAATAGAGAACCTATATGAAAAAGTTGCAAAAGGAGAAGCAGAGTTAAAAGGAAAACAAAAAGAAAACATAGAAAACAACAAAGACTTAGCATATCTTTCAAAAACATTAGGAACTATCAACTTAGAAGTGCCAATAAAAGACAATTTAGAAGATTTTAAAGTAGAAGAATGGGACAAGCCAAAAGTATTAGAAATATTTAAAGAACTAAATTTTAATCGTTATATAGAACGATTTTCTTTGCGTGAAGAAAATAAAAAAGAAGAAGTAAAGGATTTATTTCAAATAGTAAATAAAACTAAAGAAGAAATCATAAAATTAATAAACGAACAAAAAGAAATGATATTTTATTTAGAAACTAAAACAGATATCAATGACGAAAAAATTATAAAAGAACAAATATGTGCACTATCAGTATTTGACAGCAAAAATAAAGAAGCAATGCGTATTAAATTTCAAAAAGAAGAAGAAATTGAAATATTAAAAGACATTTTTGAAAATGAAACAATCAAAAAAATAAGTATTAATTTCAATAAAATTTATATATTATTAAAACAAATTGGAATTGAAATAAAAGGGATATCATATGACATTGCAATCGCAAGTTATATTTTAAATCCAACTAATAATAAACTAGAAATAGATAGATTAATCGAGCAATATTTAAACATAGATGTTCCAAATTATATGCAAAAAGAAGAAAAACAAATGAACTTATTTGATACAGAAACACAAGAAGAAAAAACATTAGAATTATACAGTTATGTTATATATAAAATAAAAGAAATTACTTCTCAAAAATTAGATGAAATAGGAGCAAAAGAATTATTTGACAAAATTGATATGCCAACAATAGAAGTATTATCAGATATGCAATGGAATGGAATGTATGTAGATAAAGAAGAATTAGAAAAATTTGGAGAAGAATTAACAATTAGTTTAGAAAGTTTAACAAAAGAAATCTATAAAATGGCAGGAGAAGAATTTAACATTAATTCTACAAAGCAATTAGGAGAAATTCTCTTTGAAAAAATGCAATTACCAGTTATTAAAAAAACAAAAAACGGATATTCAACTGATGTAGACGTATTAGAAAAATTAAAAAGAGAAGATCCAATTATAAATAAAATTTTAGACTATAGGCAACTTATGAAATTAAACTCTACTTATGTAGAAGGATTAAAACCATACATTAATCCAAAAACAAAAAGAATACACTCATTTTTCCATCAAACTATAACAGCAACCCGGAAGAATAAGTTCAACAGAGCCAAATCTTCAAAATATACCAACTAGATTCGAATTAGGAAAAAGAGTTAGAAAAGTATTTGAACCAGAAGAAGGAAAAGTTTATATTGATGCAGATTACTCACAAATTGAATTAAGAGTTTTAGCACACATATCAAATGATGAACATATGATACAAGCATTTAAAGAAGGTCAAGACATTCACAAACAAGCAGCTTCAAAAGTATTTAAAACACCAATTGAAGAAGTAACAAAAGAACAAAGAAGTGATGCAAAAGCAGTTAACTTTGGAATTGTGTATGGAATAAGTGATTTTGGGTTAAAAGAACAACTTCGGAATCACAAGAAAAAAAGCAAAACAATATATTGATGAATACTTAGAACAATATTCAGGAATAAAAAACTTCATGGAAAATATAACAAAACAAGCAACAGAAGATGGGTATGTAGAAACTCTATTCCATAGAAGAAGATATATACCAGAATTAAAATCTAGTAATTATATGGTAAGGCAATTTGGTTCAAGAGCAGCCATGAACACACCTATACAAGGAACAGCAGCAGATATCATGAAAATTGCTATGATAAAAGTATACAAAGAAATCAAAAAAAGAAAATTACACTCAAAAATTGTTTTACAAGTACATGATGAAATGATGATTGAAGCACCAGAAGAAGAAAAAGAACAAATAAAAGAAATCTTAAAACAATCAATGGAAACAGCAGTAAGCCTTAATGTACCACTAATAGCTGATATTTCAGAAGCAAAAAATTGGTACGACTGTAAATAGGTGTTTTTTGGGACGGGGCAAAAAAACACCTATTGAAAAACATTTTGTTTAAAATTGAATTAATTACAAAACAAAAGGTGTTTTTTGGCCCCGTCCCAAAAAACACCAAGGGAGAGAAAAGATTGAAAAATAAAAAAATAACAATTACAATAATAATACTTATTTTGATAATAGCAATTATTTTTTTATTTCGAAATAATCTATTAAAAATAATATATCCAAAAACATACAAAGAAGTCGTAATGATATATGAAGAAAAATACAATATAGATGAAAACTTAGTATTTGCATTAATAAAATCAGAAAGCAACTTTAATCCAAAAGCAATATCAAATAGCAAAGCAATTGGATTAATGCAACTGATGGAAGAAACAGCAAAAGAAGTAGCCAAAAAAAATCACATAGAAATAAATGAAGCAAATGCAAAAGAAGATTTATTCGATGTATATAAAAATATAGAAATAGGAACATGCTATTTATCAACTCTTATGGAAAGATATAAAAACAAAGAACTAGCATTAGCAGCATACAATGCAGGAATTGGAACAGTAGATGCATGGATTGAGGCAAAAATTATAAAAAGTGATGGTACAGATATTGAAAATGTGCCATACAAAGAAACCAATAACTATGTCAGAAAAATATTAAGAGACTATAAAATTTACGAAGATTTATATAAAAACTAGACAAATGACAAAAAATGAAATAAAATAACAATATAGATATAAATAAAGGAGTAATAAAAATGATAGTAGAACAATTAATATTTACAGTGATTGCCCTTGCCATATTTGTATATATGTTCTTTCGCATGATACAAAAAAATGATACTACTTATGTTGTTGTACTAGTTTTAGAAGCAATTGGAATAGCACTTAACTTTGTAGAAGTATTTTTTCAAATAAAACTAAATATTTTATTTGTAATACTAAAATATATATTATCAATCATTTTACCAATTGCAATTTTAATATTAGAGAAAAAAAATATAGTATTATCAGAAATGTTAAATATTCAAAAAGCAAAGTTATATTTATTTTTTGGAGATAACAAAAAAGCAAAACAGGCCTTAATTAACCTATTACAAAAAAATCCTAAATCTTATCAAGCACACAAAATGCTTGCTGAAATTTATGAGCAAGAAGGTGGCTTAAGAAAAGCAATTGATGAATATGTACAAGCAGTAGACTTAAATAAAAAAGATTATGATTCTTATTACAAAGTAGCAGAACTATTAACCAACTTAGACAAAAAAGACGAAGCAGCCGAAATGTTACATAGTCTATTACAAAAAAAACCAGAAATGTACAAAGCAACAGAATTATTAGGAGAAATCTTTTTAGAAAAAGAAATGTATAAAGAAGCGGTTAGCATTTATCAAGATGCACTAAGATATAATCCAGTAAGTTATGAATTAAATTACAATTTAGGAATTGCGTATACAATGTTAAACGACTTTCAAAATGCAAAAATATGTTATGAAAAAGCAGCCCAAATTAACACATTACTATACAATGCCAAATATTCTTTAGCAGAAATTGCATTAATTTATAAAGACTTAGAAGAAGCAGAAAGAAGATTTTTAGAAATTATAGAAGATGAAGAATTATCAGCAGATGGATATTATGAATTAGCCAAAATTTACTTAATAAAAGGAGATAAAGATACAGCAATTCAATATATTAATACAGCAATTGATGTAAATGGTAAAAAAATAGCCGAAAAAGTAAAAAGAGAACCAATATTTATACCAATTATGGCTAAAATATCAATACCATTTAATTTAGAAGAACAAGTAGAAGAAGACGATATTGAACAAGAAAAGAAACCAAAGAAAAAATTAAAAAAGAAAGAAATAAAAGCAAAAGAACATCTAGAAGAAATGAGTGAAATAACAAAACATCTAAGCTACAATGACATTAAATTATTAAAGAAAAATACTTCAGGAAGAGGACAAAAATTAGAAGAACAAAAAGATCAAGATATACAAAAAGAAATACAAGATTAAAACAATAAAGAATTAAGATTATCAAAAAGAGCAATTATAAATTGCAAAGAAAATCTTAAATCTTTTTATTTATATACATTTTTAATAAAAAGAAAAAATATAATTAAAAGAAAATAAAAAAGAAAGAGGGAATAAAATGACAGACACATTTGCAATTATTGGTGGAGATTTAAGAATAATAAAATTAGCAAATAAACTTGCAAAGGATAAAAATATAGTATATACTTATGGACTAGAAGAGACAGAAGAATTAAAAAATGTCCCCAATATAATATCTTGTAGAACTCTAGAAGATGCAACAAAAGAAGCAAAAATAATAATCGGACCAATTCCATTTTCAAAAGATGGAATATATATAAATAGTCCATTCAGTAAAGAAAATATATTAATACAAGATTTAATAAATGCAAGTAAGCAAAAAAAACTAATTGCTGGAAATATCAAGCAATACGAAAAAAATGCAATCGATATAATGGAACAAGAAGAACTAACAATTTTAAATGTAATTGCAACTGCAGAAGGTGCAATTGAAGTTGCAATTACAAACACAGAAAAAATTTTGCATGGAAGTAATGTATTAATTATAGGTTTTGGAAGAATAGGAAAAATACTATCAAAAAAATTAGAAGGCTTATCTTGCAGGGTAACTTGTAGTGCTAGAAAAAAAGAAGATTTTGCATGGATAAAATCATATGGATACGAATGTATAGATACAAATTTATTAGGAGAAAACCTATCACAATTTGATATAATAATAAATACTGTACCGCATTTAATCTTAGATAAAAAAAGACTAGAATATGTAAAAAAAGATAGCCTATTAATAGATTTAGCCTCTAAACCAGGAGGAATAGACTTAGAAAATGCAAAAGAAAGAGGAATAAAAACAGTATGGGCACTAGCACTTCCTGGAAAAGTAGCACCAGAAACATCAGCAGAATTTATAAAAGACACAATATATAATATACTAAAAATCAACATTGCAAACTAAAGGAGGAAAAAATAAATGTTAATTGAAATTATAAAATCAATATTATTTGGAATAGTAGAAGGAATTACAGAATGGTTACCAATTAGTAGCACAGGGCATCTAATTTTAGTAGAACAATTTGTAAAATTTTCGCGGAGTATCACCAGAATTTTGGGATATGTTTGAAGTAGTTATACAATTTGGCGCAATTTTAGCAGTAGTATTATTATATTTTAAACGAATATGGCCATTTACAAATAAAAAAGAAAAAGCAATAAAAGAAAAAGGAATATTATCAATTTTCAATAAAGACATTATGATATTATGGGCAAAAATTTTAGTTGCATGTATTCCAGCAGCAATTATAGGAATTTTATTTGACGAAGTATTTGAAGAATTATTTTATAATCCGTTTTGCATAGCGCTAGCTCTAATTATATTTGGTATTGCCTTTATAGTAATAGAAAATTATAACAAAAAGAAAAGTAGCAAAAAATTAAAAGAAAAAAGTTCTCAAATTACATATAAAGATGCTATAATAATTGGAATATTTCAACTATTAGCAGCAATATTCCCAGGAACATCAAGATCTGGTGCAACAATACTTGGAGGATTATTAATAGGATTATCAAGACCAAATGCAGCAGAATTTACCTTTTATTTAGCAATACCAACAATGTTTGGTGCAAGTTTACTAAAATTAGTTAAATTTGGGCTAGGCTTTACAGGAACTGAACTTATTATTTTATTAGTAGGAATGATTGTTTCTTTCTTAGTATCTGTTGCAATTATAAAATTCCTAATGAGCTATATTAAAAAACACAACTTTAAACCATTTGGATATTATAGAATTATTTTAGGTTTAATTGTTTTAGCATATTTTTGTTTTATAAAATAAAATATGGTAAAAATATGCAAAAAACACTTGACAGATAGATACAAAATATGATTAAATAAAATCAATTATAAAATATAAAATTAAAGGGTGGTAAAAATGGAACAAGAGAAA
This sequence comes from uncultured Clostridia bacterium, assembly GCA_947623945.1. Classification (GTDB taxonomy): domain Bacteria; phylum Bacillota; class Clostridia; order TANB77; family CAG-508; genus CAG-269. The sequence goes on from CANQHU010000011.1 coordinate 28,181, forward strand.
AAGAAATTAAGTGTAGATTCAACATTAATACTAACAGCGCTTTTTGCATCATTAGCAATAGTTGTAGCAGGAATAGTATGTTTTATACTATTTAAATAAGCAAAGAAAAAATAAGCAAATAAAAAGAGGAAGGAAAATATAAAATCCTTCCTTTTTTGGTATTTATAAATCAAAATTAAAAAAAGGAAAAACATTCATAAACACATAAGTATAAAAACTTGCAAATACACCTTGAAGTATTTTTCCATAAACATATGGTTTAATAGACAAATCCGTTTTTGAAACTATACTCCAAACTTGTAATAAAACAGAAATTCCACCAAAACCAAGTAAAAAAGCAACTAAAATAATATTAATAGAAAGTTTTCTAGAAGCAATATTAGAAATAGTATTAATTCCATTTGTAATTTCTAAAAATCCAGTTAGAATGCCTTGAACAAAGTTAGAATCAACATGAAACAACTGGAAAATAGGAGAAATTAAAACAGTCAAATTATTCAAAATACCACTTGCTTTTAAAATGGAAATAATACTTGAAAAAATAACTACAAATCCACCAATCAAAAGAATAGTAGAAATACTATTTGTAATACTCTCAGCTAAAACTTCTCCTAAATTAGAAAAAGATGCATAATTTTTTTGCGAATTATATAAAGAAACATTTTTTGAAGAATTAAGAAACGTTTCTTTTCCTTTTTTCCAAAAGCGGAAAAAAATACCAACAGTAATGCAAGCAAGTAAGTGAGTACAAAACAATAAAATTCCAATGACAGTATTTCGAAACATTAATATTCCAACAGTACCAATAACAAATAAAGGACCAGAATTATTTGTAAAACTAAGAAGTCTTTCACATTCTTCTTTACTACAAATATTATTTTCTCTAAAATTAGTAGCAATTTTTGCACCTACTGGATAACCACTAATTATTCCCATAATAAAAGCAAAAGATCCTTCACCACGAATATTAAATAAAGGCTTCATAAAATTATTCAAAAAATGTCCAAGCAATGTAACAACATTTGTATGCATTAATAACTCTGTTGCAACAAAAAACGGAAATAATGAAGGAACAACAGAATTTGCCCACAAAGCTAAACCAGATTTTACAGCAGGAAGATTACTACTTGAAAATAAAAGTAAACAAAATGTAAAACCCAAAAATAAAAGTGGCAAAAAATTTCTTTTTAATTTTACTACATAAATACTTGGCTTTATCATTATAAAAACTCCTTAAATTGAATTTATATATAACAATAATATGAAAAAAAATAGTCAATTATGAAAATAAAGTTCATAAGGTTCATTAATTTTTAGGGTTGATTTTTCAAGAAAAATATAGTAAAATAAAAAACATAAAAAGCAAGGGAAACATGCAAAGAAATCAAAAAGGAGTGAATTTCTGAAAGAATGGAAAACCTAAGCCTAAACTTAAAAATAGCAAAAGAAAAAATAAAGTATAATGAAAAAATGTGTAAACACACAACATTTAAAATAGGAGGACCAGCAGAATACTTTATACTAATAAGCAACATAGAAGAATTAAAAGAGGTTTTAAACTTTGCAAAACAAGAAAAAGTGCCAATAACAATTATAGGCAATGGAAGCAATATATTAGTATTAGATAAAGGGATAAAAGGAATCACACTAAAAATAAAAATAGAAAAAATAGAAATAAAAGAAGAAAAAGAAAAAATACAGTTAACAGTAGGAGCAGGAGAAACCTTAGTAAAACTTGCACAAATTTGCTTAAAAAAACAAATAACAGGAATGGAAGAATTATCAGGCATTCCGGGAACAATTCGGTGGAGCAATAAAAATGAATGCAGGAGCACATGGTAAAGAAATAAAAGACATAGTAAAAAGTGTAAAATGTATAGACTATAATGGAAACGAAAAAACATTTACAAAAGAAGAATTAGAATTTGGCTACAGAACAAGTATCTTCAAAAAAGAAAAATATATTATAGTAGAAGCAAATTTAGAATTAAACAAAGGAAACCAAGAAGAAATAAAAAACAAAATGGAACAATACAAAAACTATAGAAAAGAAAAACAACCAATAGAATATCCAAGTGCTGGAAGCACATTCAAAAGAGGAGAAGATTTTATTACAGCCAAATTAATTGAAGAAGCAGGATTAAAAGGTCTTTCTATTGGAGATGCTATGATTTCAACTAAGCATAGTGGATTTATAATAAACAAAGGAAATGCAACTGCAGAAGAAGTTCTAGAATTAATAGAGCAAGTAAAAGATAATATAGAAAAAAAATATGGAAAGAAAATAGAATTAGAAATAGAGATAGTAGGAGAGTAAAATGAAAGGTTTTATGCAATGGTTTAAATCTAGTAACAAAATGAAAAGATGGATATTTTTAATCTTAATAGGAATTATTTTAGCATGTTATGGATTTGCAGAAATATTAGTAATGAAAGAAATTTCATTCCAAGAAGTTGGAAAAGTTGTAGTTATATTTGTATTAGGATTTATTTCCATCATATTAGGATTAGTCTTTTTAAACAAAAGAACATTAGAAGTATTAATTGAAGCAACAGATAACCGTATGGAAAACAAAAAAAATATCAACATGAAATCACTTATTTTTGATAAAACTGTTTATGACCAAGGACCAAACATTGTTGTAATTGGTGGAGGAACAGGAATAAATACAGTGCTTTCAGGACTAAAAAATTATACAAATAACTTAACAGCAATAGTAACAATTTCAGATTACGGAGAAGAAAGTGATTCAAGAAGAGAATTAGAATTGTTGCCATTAGAAGATGCAAAAGATAGTATTATTGCCTTAAGTAGCAAGCAAGATCAAGTAAAAAAACTATTTAATTATAAATTTACAAACGGAAAATTAAGAGGATTAAAATTTTCTGATATTTATTTTTCAGCAATGAATGGAGTAACAAACAATTTTACAGATTCAATTAGAAAAAGTAACGAAGTTATTAATATGGTAGGAAAAGTTATTCCAGTTACATTGGATGAAATGAATATTGTTGCAGAACTTGCCAATGGATACATTGTAGAAGAAAAAGCAAGAATTCCAGAAGTAGTATCAGAAAAACTAACAAAAATCAATCGTATAATGTTAAACCCATCAAACTGCAGACCAGCAGAAGGAGTAATAGAAGCAATTAAAAATGCAGATTGTATAATTATAGGACCAGGAAGTTTATACACAAATGTTATACCAAACTTATTAGTAAATGGTGTAGCAAAAGCAATTAAAGAAAGCGTAGCAATAAAAGTATATATAAGTAACATTATGACAGACCCAGGACAAACTGATGACTACAGCGTATCAGACCACTTAAATGCAATTATTGAACATTGTGGAAATGGCATGATAGACTATTGTATTTATGATACAGGAGAAGTAGTACCAGAATTTATAAAAAAATATAATATGGAAGGACAAGACTTAGTAGAACAAAACATAGATAAAGTAAAAGGAATTAAATTTTTACAAAGAAACTTATCTGTTATATTAGACGGACATATCAGACACGACCCTAATTTAGTAGCATCTTCTATTATAGAATTAATTTGTGATGACTTAAAATATCAAGACAAACAAAATGATCCTCAATATTTAATGTTAAGCAACAAACTAAAACAAGAAAAAAGAATTGAAAAAATTAAAAAAGCAATGGCAAAAAAAGCAAAAAAACCACAAAAAGAAAATCCAAATAAATTTAAAAGCAAAAGTAAATTTAGCAATAAATATAGTGATAGAATAAACTCTATACGTCAAGCAGATGAAAAAGCCAAACTAAAATCACAAAAAGAGCAAGAAAGAAGACAAAAAAGAATACAAGAAAAAAGACGTAGAATGGAAATAGAAAAAAGAAAACAGTTAGAAATAGAAAAAAGACGTAGAATGATGGAAATAGAAAGAAGAAGGTTGCAAGAGCAAGAAGAAAGCCAAAATATTAGAACTAAAAAACCACCAACAACCACAAAAACAGCAACAACAACATCTGCTAACAAAAAAACAACAACCAAAAAGAAAACAGAAACTACAAAAAGTAGTACAAAACCAAAAAGTGCAAGAGGATTAAAAAGAGGAACAAAAAATAAAGAAGAATAGAGGTAAAAAATGAAAATAACAAAGGAAAAGTTAAATTTAGAAGAAGGACTAAAGAAGGAATGGTTAATAACAAATGGAATAGGAGGATTTAGTTCTTCAACCATAATTGGAGCAAATACTAGAAAATATCATGGATTATTATTTGCACCATTAACACCACCGGCAAGAAGATTTTTAATCTTATCCAAATTAGATGAAAGTATAGAAATAAGAAATAAAAAATATGATTTATATACAAATGTATGTGAATCATATATTTCTCATGGATATCAATACCAAGAAGAATTTAACAAAAGTTATGTACCAATTTTTAAATACAAAATAGGAAAAGTTGAAATCACAAAAGTAATATGTATGGAATATAGACACAATACAGTAGGAGTTTTCTACAAAATAAAAAATGGTGGAACAAAAGCAAAAATGACATTTGCTCCAATTGTAAACTTTAGAGATTTTCATCAAATGAATAAAGACCATGAATTTAAAATAAAACAAGAAACAAACAAAACAAAAGTAAAAATGATTTTAGATGATAATCCACATACACCAATTTACATGTATCTATCAGAAGGAAAATATATAGAACATCAAAATGACACATTCCATAATATGTTCTATGTTGAAGAACAAAAAAGAGGATTTGACCCAATAGAAAATCACATAGTACCAGGTGTTTACGAAATAGAAATACCAGCAAAACAAGAAAAAGAAATATCATTTATATGCTCTTTAGAAGAAAACATAGAGCAAAAAAGTGTAAGAAAATTTATCAATAACGAAATCATACGATTAGGCGAAATGTTTAATGAATCTTTATTGATAGACAATAGAAAAGAAAAAAAGACGCAAAAGGAAATAGACCATGATAATCTAGTAAAAACGTATTTAATGGCAACAGACAATTTTATTGTAAATAGACCAAACTTTGGACTTCATACTGTAATTGCTGGATATCCTTGGTTTTTAGACTGGGGAAGGGATACATTAATTGCTTTTGAAGGATTATTATTAATACCAAAAAGATTTGAAATAGCAAAAGAAGTTTTATTAACAATGATTAGAGATGTAAAATATGGTTTAATTCCAAATGGATATTCAGGATATGACAATAGACCATTATACAATAGTGTTGATGCTTCACTTTTATTATTTGAACAAGTAAATAAATACATTAAATATACAGGAGATTTCAATTTTGTAAAAGAAAAAATATATCCAGTAATGCAAGAAATTATTGAAAATTATTGCAATGGAATTAACATCGATAACAACAATATTTACCTAGACTCAGATGGGCTAATTGTTTCAGGAACAAAGGATACCCAAAATACATGGATGGATGCAAAAGCAAATGGAAAAGCAGTTACACCAAGAAATGGAAAAGCAGTAGAAGTAAATAGCCTATGGTATAATGCCAACAAAATTATGCAAGAATTATCAAAAAAATTCAAACATCCAATTATGACCATAAAATATAAAGAATTAGCAGAAAAATGTAAAATATCTTTTGACAACAAATTTTACAATGAAGAAAAGAAATGTTTATATGATGTAATTGGTGATGATAAAATTAGACCAAATCAATTATTTGCATTATCTTTAAGTCATCCTGTAATTGAGCCAAATTCAGAAATGGCAAAAGAAATAATAAAAACAGTTGAAAGCAAATTGTTAAATAGTTATGGATTAAAAACATTAGCAAAAGGCGAAGAAAACTATGTAGAAATTTATGAAGGAAGTCCAGAAAAGAGAGATAGTAGTTATCATCAAGGAATTACATGGCCTTGGCTATTAGGTTTATATTATGATAGTTTAAAAAATTGTATGCAGTCAGTAAAAAAAGCAGAAGATAAAAAAATTTGGAAAGAAAAATTGGACAAATTTATCGAAACCACCAAGAAAACATTCCAAAAAGAAATTTATGAAAGCGGTTGTTTAGGTGGCATCTCAGAACTTTACGATTCAAAAAAACCACAACTTCCTAAAGGAGCAATTAATCAAGCATGGAGTGTAGCAGAAGTATTTAGAATTATGTTAGAAAGATAAAACTAGGAGAAAAATATGTTATCAGTAGAAAAATTAGAAAGTATATATCTTTTATATGGAGAAGAATTATTCCTGTTAGAATCTTCGTTAAAAAAAATAAAAAACACATTTGGAGAAATAGTAAAAGGAATCAACTTTATAACAATAGATGACACAAACTGTAATGAATTAATTGCAAATATAGAAACACCTAGTTTTGGGTATGAAAAAAAATTAATTATCGCTAGAAATACAGGTTTATTCAAAAAAGAAGGAAAAAGGAAAAATGCTGAAATATCAAATCTAAAAGAAAAAATAAATAATTATATAAAACAAAATATAGATATTATAAAAGAATCTGTAATACTAGTATTTGTAGAAGAAGAAGTAGATACAAAGCAAGAATTATATAAAACAATAGACGAACTTGGCACGATATGCAAATTTGATTATCAAAAACCAGCACAAATAGCAAGCAGATTAAAAGCAATTTGTAATGCATATAAAGTGCAAATAAATGATAATACAGTAAAATATTTTATTGAATGTTCACGGAACTAACATGCAAGACTTAATTAATGAAATTAGAAAATTAATTGAATATGTAGGACCAAATGGCACAATTCAAAAAGAAGATATAGACAAATTAACAATAAAAAAATTAGAAAGTATAATTTTTGATTTAACAGATTCGTTAGGAAAAAAAGAAATAGCAAAGGCATTAGAAGTATTAAAAAACTTGATATATGCAAAAGAGCCAATTCAAAAAATTCTAATAACATTATATAACCATTTTAAAAAATTGTATTTTGTAAAACTTTCATTGAAGTATGGAAAAGATATTATAAGCAGTTTAGACTTAAAACCAAACCAAACTTTTTTAGTAAGCAAATATAAAATGCAATCAAGTTATTTTCAAGAATCAGAATTAAAACAAATTTTACAAGATTTAAGAAATTTAGATTATAATTATAAAAATGGATTAATTGATTTACAAATTGGATTAGAAACAATTCTTTGTAAACATTGTTCATAAAATGTATAATAAAACCAAATATTGATAAAAATAACGTTAAGAAAATTTTTATTAATAGGTGGTTTTTATTATGTTTAAAAACAAAAATTATATTAGTATATTAGCAATTATAACAATATTATTAACTCTTACTATGGTAATTGCAACACTTTTTCAAGAAAATACAATTGAAACATTATCAAAATATGGTTCAAGAGGAAGTGAAGTAACACAAATTCAGACAAAATTAAAAAGATGGGGATATTACAATGGAAGCATAGATGGAATTTATGGAAGTAAAACATTAGAAGCGGTAAGATATTTTCAAAGAAAAAATGGATTAACAGTAGATGGAATAGCAGGACCTGCAACTTTAAGAGCAATGGGAATTTATAATTCTAGCAGTTCTTCTAGTTCTAGTAATTCAAATAGTACAAGTAGTTCTAGTAACTCAAGTAACGTAAATTTATTAGCAAAATTAATTTATGCAGAATCAAGAGGAGAGCCATACACAGGGCAAGTAGCGGTAGGAGCAGTAGTTATGAACAGAGTAAAAAGCAGTTCTTTTCCAAATACAATATCAGGAGTAGTATATCAATCAGGAGCCTTTGATGCAGTAAGAGATGGACAAATAAACTTAACACCAGATGCCAATGCTAAAAAAGCAGCACAAGATGCATTAAATGGATGGGATCCAAGTTATGGAGCAATTTATTATTTTAATCCTGCAACAGCCACTAATAAATGGATTTGGTCAAGGCCAATGACTATTACCATTGGAAAGCATAGATTTTGCAAATAGCCTTGACAAAGTAGCCTCAAATTGATAATATATAAATGATTATTTATCATTTGGAGGAAAACATGATACTATATCCAAAAGCATATCTTGAAAGAGTAGAACAAATAACAATAGAATTTTTGCAAAAAAATCAAATAAAAGCATTAATTTTAGATGTAGACAATACTTTAATAGATTATAATCGAAAACTATCAGAAGAAGTAGTACAATGGGCAAAAAAATTAAAACAGCAAGGAATAAAATTATATATTTTATCTAATACAAACCATAAAGAAAAAGTAGAAGAAGTAGCAAAAGCCTTGGATATAGAGTATCAAAATTTAGCCAAAAAACCATTTAAATCAGGATTTTTAAAAGTAGAAAAAATTTTAGGAGAAAAACCAGAAAACATAGGAGTTGTAGGAGATCAAATCTTTACAGATGTAATTCGGAGGAAACCGTGCTAAAATGTTTACTATTTTAGTTGATCCAATAGACTCAAAAGATTTCTGGTACACAGCATGGAAAAGACCTTTAGAAAACAAAATAAAAGAAAAATATAGGAGAAACAAAAAATGTATATAAATGACGTACACATTGCATATTATGTAGCAGCACTAATAGTAGGAATGATAGTAGGGCAAATGGTAGATTGGGCAAATAAAAGATTACCAGAATACCAAAAAGTAATTTCAAAAGATATAATTCATGAATATAGGTTAAATTTTAAACCAAATTATATATTAATGTTAGTCACATCAGTAATTTATATTGGACTAATATATGTATTTGGAATAAAAGAAACATTTATTGCAAACTTAGACTTAATCAAATTTTTAATATTAACACCAATGTTATTATCAGTATTTGTAATAGATTTTAAATTACAAATTATCCCAAACAGACTAAATTTAACGATATTCGAAATTGGATTTGTTTTTGCATTTTTATATGGATTATCTAGTGTAGCAATAACAATTAATATGTTACTTGGAATGCTTGCTCGGTGGAGGAATTTTCTTACTTATAACATTACTAGGTGGCATATTTTATGGAAAAGAGGCAATGGGATTTGGTGATGTAAAATTAATGGGAGCACTTCGGATTATTTTTTGGATTATCTAATATTATTATAATAACATTACTATCTTTTCTAATTGGAGCAATCCTTAGCATCTTATTACTTGCAACAAAAATTAAAAAATCAGATGAATACATACCATTTGGACCATTTATAGTAATTGCATCATTTATTAGTATGTACATACCATTTGAACAAATAAAAATTATATTATTAGAAATCTTTACATTAGGAATGTATAATGGAGGTTAAATATGAATGCTAAGTTACAATGGTTAAGAAATAAAATGTCAAGTTTAGATATGCAAGGACTAATTATAAACAATCCAATTAACATACGTTATTTAACAAACATAGATGCAGAAGGAATTTTACTTTTAACAAGGAAAGAAAATATATACATAACAGACAGTAGATACATAGAACAAGTACATAGCACAGTAACTTTATTTGATGAAATTATTGTATATGACGCGCATGATGTATCAAAAGATGACTATGAAAATTTCTTTATGTTCTGTGAAAATGTTGGTTTTGAGGAACATTATATTTCTTATGCAAAATATAAAGAATATATTAGAAAATTTAAAATAAACAATTTTGTAGAAACAGAATACATTATAGAAAAACAAAGAATGATAAAAGATGAAGAAGAACTAAAAAACTTAGAAAAAGCATGTGAAATAACAGACAATTGTTTTAAATATATTTTATCTTACATTAAACCAGGTATGACAGAAAAGCAAATAGCAAATGAAATAGAAGAATACTATAAAACAAGAACAGATGGATTAGCCTTTGAAACCATTGTACTATCTGGAGAAAACACTTCAAAACCACATGGAATACCATCAAATAGAAAAATACAAAAAAAAGATATAATTACAATAGACATGGGATGTAAAGTAAATGGATACTGTTCAGACATGACAAGAACATTTTTTGTAGGAAGTGTGCCAGAAGAAATAAAACCAGTCTATGACTTAGTATTAAAAAATCAAATTCAAACAAATGAACAATACAAAGATGGTGCAAATACAAGATTACTTACAAAAATGGTAGAAAACGATTTTAAATTATATGGATATGACTTAATACATAGTTTAGGTCATGGAGTAGGAATGGAAATTCATGAAGCACCATATGTTAGTTATCAATCAGACACACAATTAAAAGAAAACATGGTAGTTACAAACGAACCAGGAATTTATATACCAGGAAAATTCGGAGTAAGAATAGAAGACACAGTTCAAATTACAAAATTTGGTTGCATAAGTTTAACAAAATCAGAGAAAAATTATATTATAATATAAGACATCAATAAATACTTGATTTTTCTGGAAAAATGTAGTAAAATAAATATATTGTATGAAAATAAGAAAGGAGAAATAAACATGGCATCAGTATACTCAGCAGGAGATTTTAGAAACGGAACAACATTTGAAATGGAAGGAGCTGTATATAGAGTCGTAGAATTCCAACATGTAAAACCAGGAAAGGGTTCAGCATTTGTAAGAACAAAACTAAAAAACGTAATAACAGGAGCAACATTAGAAAAAACATTCAATCCATCAGATAAATATCCAGCAGCAGAAATTGAGAAAAAAGTTATGCAATATTTATATAGTGATGGTGGACTATATTATTTTATGGATAATGAAACATATGATCAAATTCCATTAAATGAAGACCAATTAGGAGATTGCCTAAAATATTTAAAAGAAAACATGGAAGTTACAATACTTTCATACAAAGGAAATACATTTGCAGTAGAACCACCAACATTTGTAGAATTAGAAGTTACATATACAGAACCAGGATTTAGTGGAAACACTACAACAACTTCAGGAAAACCAGCAAAATTAGAAACTGGTTTAGAAATACAAGTTCCATTATTCGTAAACATCGGAGACATCTTAAAAATAGACACAAGAACTTGTGAATATATGGAAAGATTATAAGAAAGGTGAAAAACAAAATGGGAATATTAAAAAACGAATATAAAAGTTTTTTAGATGACATAGAAAAAAATATGAAAGACAAAGAAGACTTACAATATGTAAAGCAAAGATTTGCAAGTTTTTTAGACATTGTTTTAGACCAAATGGATTACATTATGGACTACAAACAAGATGAAATTGCAAAATTAGAAAACACTCAGAAAAGACTAACTTCTCAAATAAACCAAATGCAACAAGTAATTGATAATATTGAAAAAGACATTTACTCAGAAGATGGATTCGACTTTGAAATAGTTTGCCCATACTGTAATTATGAATTTATCATTGATGTAGACGAAAATAAAACAGAAGTAAAATGTCCAGAATGTGAAAATATTATCGAATTAGATTGGTCAGGCGATGTAAACGAAGAAGAACAAAATCAAGGTGGATGCCAAGGAGGCAATTGCCATGGATGCAATGGTTGCAGTGATGAAGATGATGATATGTAAATATATATAAAAATCCTTTAAAAATAATTTAAAGGATTTTTATATTCTCCATTTAATCTTATACCTAAATGAAGATGTGAACCAGTTGTTGCACCGATTTGTAGGATTACCATTTGAATCTTTATAAGGATTTCCTTTTACTCCATAAACATTTTTAGGACCAACAAAACCAATTACTTGCCCTTGCTTTACTAAATCACCAACCTCTACAATAAAATTAGGATCACAATGACAATAACTTATTTTATAATCATCAAAAGAAAGAGTAATAGTATAACCACCACCACCTAAAAATTCTCTAAAAGTAATTTCTCCATCATGTATTGCAATAAATTTTGTGCCTTGTGGAGCGGGAATATCAATTCCAGCATGGGAAGACGAAGCACCACTAGTTGGAGAATTACGTTTTCCAAAATAAGAACTAATTTTAGTATAACCAGGAAGAGGCCAGACAAAGCCATTTGGATTAAAGTCTAAAATTTCATTGTTTTGATTTGAATAAGAAAAGTCTTTAGAACTGAAAATTGGTATAAAAAATATGATGATAAAAAGTGTTATTGTTAATAATAACAAATAGAAAATTTTTAAATTTTTAAAAATGAAAATCACCTCGTGCTTTATAATGAAATTAATGCAATAGAATTCTAGCACATATAATTAATGTTGTCAACATGAATTTTTCTATAATGTTTGACAAATTTATGATACTATAGTATAATAATAGCAGAATAGAAACAGAGATATATCTATTCAATAGGTTAGTGTTCAATAATAGAAAAATGAACAAATAAAAAGAGTAGGAAGCCTCAATTCCTACTCTTTTACTATGTACTTTCGTACTAGTCTTTGTCGTATTTTCCAGCAGTTAGTACAATAACTAACATGACTAAAAATACGATTAATTGGTTAGTGTCCATGTTTTTCTCCTTTCCATAGGAGGTAATAGAAAAAATGAACAAATATATTATACATTATATTTTATTATTATACAATAATAAAATTATTAATCAAAAATAACACTATTTTTAAAATAGTGTTATTTTTGATTAAATTGGCAGGGGCAGAAGGATTCGAACCCTCACAAGCGGTTTTGGAGACCGGTGTGCTACCATTAACACTATACCCCTACATAAATAAAATACATTTATTATATTAACACAAAAAAGAAAATTAAGCAATAATTTTTAGCAAAATTATTGACTTTTTTTTACCCCGATAATATAATTTATAAAATATAACTAGGAGGAAAATTTATGTTAGAAACAATGGAAACATTAGTAGTACTTTGCAAAAATAGAGGATATATATATCCAAGTTCAGAAATTTATGGAGGACTATCAAATACTTGGGATTATGGACCTTTAGGAACAGAGCTAAAAAACAATGTAAAACAGGCTTGGAGAAAAAAATTCATACAAGAAAATAAATATAATGTAGGTTTAGATGCAGCAATACTAATGAACCCAGAAACATGGGTAGCATCACGGACATGTAGGAGGATTTTCAGACCCATTAATAGACTGCAAATCTTGTAAAACCAGACATAGAGCAGATAAATTAATAGAAGAATGGGCACATAAAAATGGAAAAGATATAATAGCAGATGGAATGACAGATGAAGCAATGATAAAATATATGGATGACAATAAAATTAATTGCCCAAACTGTGGAGAACATAACTTTACAGAAATAAGAAAATTCAATCTAATGTTTAAAACATTTCAAGGAGTAACAGAAGATGCAAAATCAGAAATTTATTTAAGACCAGAAACAGCACAAGGAATTTTTGTAGATTTTAAAAATGTATTAAGAACAACAAGAAAAAAATTACCATTTGGAATTGCACAAATAGGTAAAGCATTTAGAAATGAAATTACACCAGGAAACTTCACTTTTAGGACAAGAGAATTTGAACAAATGGAATTAGAATTTTTCTGTAAGCCAGGAACAGATTTAGAATGGCACAAATATTGGAAAGATTACTGTGAACAATGGTTACTATCATTAGGAATTAACCAAGAAAATATCCGTTTAAGAGATCATTCAAAAGAAGAATTAGTATTTTATAGCAAAGCAACAACAGATATAGAATACGCTTTTCCATTTGGATGGGGAGAATTATGGGGAATTGCTGATAGAACAGATTATGATTTAACCCAACATATGAATCATTCAAAACAAGACCTAACATATCAAGAACCAGAAATAAATGAAAAATATGTACCATATGTAATAGAACCATCATTAGGAGCAGATAGGGTAGTACTTGCATTTTTATGTGATAGTTATGAAGAACAAGAATTAGAAGATGGAGATACAAGAACTGTACTACATTTACATCCAGCACTTGCTCCATATAAAGTAGCAATATTGCCACTATCTAAAAAATTATCAGATAAAGCAGAAGAAGTATATGAAAAACTTTCAAAAAGTTTTATGTGCGATTATGACGAAACAGGAAGTATTGGAAAACGTTATAGAAGAGAAGATGAAATAGGTACACCATATTGTGTTACAATAGATTTTGATACATTAGAAGATGATACAGTCACAATCCGTAATAGAGATACTATGGAACAAATTAGATTAAAAATAGATAAAGTAGCAGCATGGGTTGAAGAAAAATTAGAATTTTAATATAAAAATTTTAAAGTTAAAAATTATTAAGAAAAATAGATAGTGTGTTATAATGCACTATCTTTTTCAATTATTTGCTGTTTGCGAAAAATGTCGAAAATTGCGATGAAAAAAGTAGAAAAAAGTATTGCAAAATTTATAAAAACGTGGTTTAATATCAAAGTAGCAATTTTAAATTTTTAAAAAATTGTTCAAAAAGCAACTTTGCAATAACAAAATGTTTATTTCAAATATTTAAATTTTATAAAAATCTTAATTAATTTCAAAAATTAGATCTAGAAAATCCAATTAATTAAACAAAAAAATCTATAAGAAGGGAGGTTTATTTTTTACAAATAAAAGTTTATAGTAAAAATATACTATTAAGTATTGCAAAGTTCAAAAAAATTTAGTATAATAAAGGAGGAATCATTATAGAAAGAAAAACAGAAAAATTACCATTAACATCTGATATAGTATTTAAAAGGGTATTTGCAAAGGAAGGAAATGAAGACATACTAAAATCATTATTAGAAGCAATTTTAGAAATACCCATTGAAAAAGTAACAGTAAAAAATCCAGAATTAATACCAGACTTATATGATATCAAATCAGGAGTATTAGACATCAAAGTACAAATAAACGCAGATATAATTTGCAATATAGAAATGCAGGTAAAAGATGAAAACAATATGGATTTAAGAAGTACATTTTATATGTCAAGAATATTATCAGATGAAATAAAAAAAGGTGAAGATTATAGAAAAGTAAAAGACACAATAGTAATAAACCTAATGAACTTTGAATATTACAAAAGGAATAGCTACCATAACATAGCGCATATGAAATTTGAAGAAACAAAAAAGAATGAATATGTAGAAATGGGCTATAAAAAAGAAGACAAAATAGCAAGCAAAGGGATAGAATTGCATTTTATTGAAATACCGAAGTTTGAAAAGAAAAATCCAGAAGCAAAAACCAAACTAGAAAAATGGTTATGGTTAATAGCTGGAAGGGAGGATAAATTAGAAATGGCGAAGGAAGAAGATAAAGAAATAAAAAAGACCATAGAAATAATAGACCAAATGAGCATGGACGAAAAGGAATGGGAGCTTTATAATTCAAGACTAATGGCCATACTAGATTACAACACAGGTATGCGAAATGCAAGAGATGAAGGAATTCAGCAGGGAGAAGCAATTGGACTATCTAAGGGCGAGAAAATTCGGACTATCCAAAGGCAAGAAAGTTGGGCAAAAGGAAGAACAACGTAAAATTGCAAAAAATCTTTTAAAATTAGGAATAGATCCAGAAGACATCAAAAAGGCAACAGGGCTAACACGGAGAAGAAATAGAAAAACTCAAAAAAGAAATAACAACTTAAAAATAATTGCAAAACAAACATAAAACAAAAATCTTAAGTAAATGTTTTTTACAAACAAATACTTAGGATTTTTTATATTGCTGATTAAATAGTGAAGTAATATTACATTTTGATTACAAATTGAAAAAATTATTTACAAGGAAAAATTTTTGTGCTAAAATTTGAATGTAAAATACTAACAAAAACATAACATAATGCAAAAATTACACAAACTAACCAAAGAAGGAGAGAGTAAATAAAAATGAGGAAAAATAAAGAAAAAATCAAATTAAACTATCTAAAAGGTAAAAATGGAATAACTTTAATTGCATTAGTTATTACTATTATCGTGTTATTGATCTTAGCAGCAGTATCAATTGCAACATTAACAGGGGATAATGGAATCTTAACAAAAGCACAAACAGCAAGTGAAAAAACAAAAGAAGCATCAATAAAAGAAGAAATAGAAACAGAAATAATGGCATCATTTGATAATACAGGAAGTTTTGATGCAGAAACCTTTAAAACAAAAATGAAAGAGGCAGGAGCAACAGTAACAGAAGAAGGAGAAGACATAGTAGTAGAAAAAGATGGATATGAAGCAACAATAGATGCAAAAACAGGAGAAATAAAAAAATATGAAAGTACAAAAGGAGTAAGACCAGAAATAAAAGCAACAGTAGAAAAAACAGGAGATAACAAAGCAACGATAAAGGTAGAAGTAACAAATGAAGTAGAAAAAGTAGATAGTATAACAGTAACAAATTTAGACACAGGAGATACTTATGAGGTAACAGTAAATGGAAAGACAGGAAGTATAGAAGTAGGAAAAAATGGAACATATAAAATAGAAGTAAAAGCAACAACAGAAGGAGTACAAAAAACAGGAGAAACAACAACAGTAGTAAACGTAATACCAGTAACATTTACAACAGCACAAGGAAAAATAGATGTAATATGGGTAAATAAAAACAATGAAAAAATAGATAAACCATTAGTACCAGACACATTACCAAGTGGAATGAAAAAAGTATACTGGAAAGAAGATGGAACAGAAGTAAAAGAAGGAGAATCAGGATTTGTAGAAAGCAACTGGTATGATTATGTAGCAGGAGACAATAAAAACGATACAAAAACGAGCAAATGGGCAAATGCGATAAATACAATAGAAGGAGTAGACAGTTATTTTGTATGGATACCAAGATATGCATATAGAATAACGTACTTAACAACAGATGGACAAGTAGCAGGATATTGCGATGGAAAAGGAACAAGAGAAATAACAGCAGATGGAGAGAACGTAAAAGAAGAACTAAAAGCAGGAACAGAAACAACAGAAGAATATGATGGATTAAAATATATAGTACATCCAGCATTTGTCGATGAAAGTGAATTAACAGTACCATATAAAAATGGAGGATGGGATAGTGACCTAGAAGGAATTTGGGTAGGAAAATATGAATCAGCAAGGTCAACAGCAGATGAAAACAGCGCGGGAAGTGGAACAACAGCAATACAAATAGCACCAACAGTAAAAAGTTGGGTAAGTATAGATATAGGAAGTTGTTATACAAACGCATTAAATTATGACACAACGAAAGAAAGCCACTTAATGAAAAACAGCGAATGGGGTGCTTGTTCATATTTAACATACAGTCAATATGGAAGAAATAGAAATGAAGTAGAAATAAATAGATGTTCAAGTGTTGTAACAGGAATGGGAAGTGGAGATAGTACATATACATATAGTGCCGCAACAAGTGAGCAAAAATATGATGGAGCAAAAGGACAACTAGCAAGTTCAACAGGAAATATATATGGAGTATATGATTTAAGTGGAGGAGCAAGTGAATACGTGGCAGCATTTAATAATGCAGGAAGCAATTTAAGTAATGGAAGTACATTTGCAGGAACAGATGGAAATAGTAAAGACAGTACAAAATATGCAACAAAATATTCTTCAGATAGTGAAACACCAACATATGAAAAATACTATCCAGGAGATGCAACATATGAAGTATTCAAAGGAAGTAGCAGGGCATGGAATGACGACTACTCTTACTTCGTTGACTCGAGCAGTCCGTTCTTCGATCGTGGAGGCACTTACAATGATGGCACAAATGCCGGTGTGTACTCTGCGAACGACGTCGATGGCTATAGCGTCAGTTATCGTTCATTCCGTGTGGTCTTGCCCGGCGTGTAGCACTTTGTGACGTGACCTTGAACCCTAGTTTCCCTTTTATTCGGCACTTGCTTCTTATAGGCAGAAAAAGAGAATACGGGTATTTATGTTAGAATAAATGTATAAAGATGGGTGCGTAAGCACCCGAAGAAAAATTAAATATACTTGGGATTAAACTGTACTACTCTAACTTCGTTTACTCGAGCAATCCGTTCTTCAATCGTGGAGGCAATTACAATAATGGCACAAATGCCGGTGTGTTCTATGCGAACAACAACAATGGCAATAGCAACAATAATCGTTCGTTCCGTGTGGTCTTGCCCGGCGTGTAGCACTTCGATACACAAAGATTCATAAAGGAATCTATTGTAAATGGTAAAATAATATGTAGGAAAATGGCAAAAAAAAATGTCGTTTTTCCTACATATTTTTTGTGTCATCAA
>CANQHU010000012.1 GCA_947623945.1 uncultured Clostridia bacterium
TTTTATAATTTTCTATATGTATTAAATTATAGATATTTTCTACAACCCATCTTGGTGTTGCTACATGATCTTTGTTTGTTTGTTTATCTTTTTCATATATTTCTTCATTCATTTTTATTTAGACTTCTTTCTTTATCTATAGTTTCTCTTAAATCTATAATTTCAATTTTTTGTTTGTATATCTTGCCCTCATATTCTGTATTTTTACACCAGTAACCTATTAGAAATCCTATTATAAATACTATTAATATTAATAAAAATGTCTTTACTTTTTTCTCTAATTCGTATAATTTATAATCAAAATGTTTTATTCTATCTTTCATCTTTTATCATCTCCTGTATTCCTAAAATTTGTTTTATTTTTTGTATTGGCTCTTGCACTAAATTACATTTATCTTGTCCTGTGAATCTTTCAAGTTCTAATTTAGAACAGCCATGGCATAAATTATTTTTTAGCGACTTTGCACATATTCCGAGTTAATTGTGGATAATTATATTTCATAGGCTAATCACCTACTTTTTCTACTAAATCTGCTTTTATTAAGTCATATATTATATCTGTTGTGTCAAATTCTAACTGCTTTATCTCCCAATATGATATTTCTTTTTGTTTGAAAAAATCTCCATAATCTTTAATAGTTTCTATATGCTTTATCTCTATTGTTTCAAGTTCTGTTGTTTTTTCTTTCATTCCATTAGTAAATTTATATATATTTTTTTTACATACATATCTTGTTATTTCTCCCGTATCTTCATCATACTTAGGCTTAAATCCAAACTTTTCTAACTCTTTCAAATCAACATCATCTTTTATTTTAAGCATTTCTTTATCTCCCCTTTAATTTAATCTTGGTATATGGTTCATATTTAATTGTTCAAAACCTTCTTGTGTTATTTTATAAACTGCAACCATTTTCCCTGAATAACTACATTTTTTCTTTCCTACAACTTCTACTATTCCCATTTGTTCTAATTCTGTAAGTCTTGGTGCTGTATAATTTCTTTCTGTACTTGGAATGAGTTGTAAATCAAATAATTCTACTGCTATTTCTTTTGCTGTTTTTTCTCCTGTTATAAGCCTGTCTAATATCTGTTCATACCTCATTTTCCTTTTAGGCTGTATATCTTCAAAACTCATTTGTCTTGTAAATTTAGTAATCATTAGTTACCACTTCCTTTAAAAAGATTATAAATTTTATCTTCTATAATGTTACATATTTCATCTGCTATATCTTGTTGTTTTAATCCATTTATTATTTCTATTACTTTTCTGTTTATAAGTTCTTTGTTTTCTTCAACTGATGCATTTAAGTATTTTTGTGCCAAACTATCTTCTTGCCTAATGTAATCTTCTTTTTCTCTAAATACGCAATATCTATCTATTTCTTGGCATATTTTTTTTGTTTTATTTTTTATCATTTCTTTAAAGTTTGGCACTTCACTTTCAATAATTTTAAAAGTATTATAATAACCTAAATTAGTTATAATTCTTGATGTTTCTCTTTCATTTTTAAACATATCTTTTATTTTTTCTCTTAATTCTTCTTTAATTATTTCTTTTATTTCTTCGTCTGATAAATAATTTTCAATATTTATAATCATCTTTTTACTCCTTTATCTATCCAAATATTCTTCTGCCATTTTTCTATCTTTTGCCTTTTTCTTTGCTCTATTATATTTTTCTTTAACTAATTCTTCTGGCCTGATTTCTATTGGTTCTATTTTTATCCTTGACTTAAAGTCATTTGTATAAACTACTTTTAATTCTTTATTTTTCATTGATTTCTCCTTTTTTAACAATTTCACACCATTCTAAATTTTTATATAAATAAGCATATGGGTCATCTATATAATAATCATTTGGATTTACTGCTATTCTTGACCTTACATCTGCAATTTTAGGTATAAATCTTACTTCTCTTATAGTTTTATCTATAGCTTTTTCAAATTCTTTAATGTCTGTTGTTATAAATTCTTTAAACCACAATTTTAATTCGTCTGATGGAAATTTTTTATTGTAAGCTATCTGTATTTTTATCATTTGCTTTTCAAAATCTTCTCTAATCATCAAAATTCCTCCAATTCGCTAGTATTCTTCTCTTTTTTATCTTTATTAGAAAAACCATTCCATGTTAATATTTTTTGTTTCCAATTCTTAACTTTATTTCCTTTGGAATCTATCCAATTTCCTTCAGTAAAATAGTTATAAAAATACTCAGCATTTACTTTCAATTGTTTCTCTGCTACATATTTTTTAATATCCTCAAGAGAGGGTGGAATAAAATTCTTTTCTTTTCTATTCCCTTTCCTTTCTTGTTCTTTTTCTTTTATATTCTTATTAGGTACGAACACTCGTCGAACGTTCGTCGAATTGTCGTCGAATATTTTTTGCATTATCTTTTCATTAAATTCTGGTATTTTACTTTCGCTTGGTCTATCTATCTTTTGCCATGTATTCCAATTATAAAGGCTATAATAACTACTTCCGTCACAAGAGTAAAAAACTACGGACATATTAGAGCTTATCTCTGATAAGGTTTTATCTACGTCGGCACTTCTTATACCTTCCTCGTAAGGGAATAATGTAGACTTTAAATATATTGGATTACATCTTCCTCGACCTTCGTCGTCTGCAAGAGAAAAGAGACCTATAAATACTAATTTTGCTAATGTTGATAATCTTCCAAAATCTTCACTTTGCCAAATATTAGGGTCTATCATTCTTTTTCTTGCCATTTGCTTTCTCCTTTCGTAAAATATAGGGCTAGTTTTGTGCCTAGCCCTGTTGTTAATCTACTTTTTCAATTTTATTTATATTTTTATACATACTAAAATATTGTAATCTAATACCAGTAGTAGTTATTTTGTAGGTTTTTCCTATATCTAATTGATTATATAAATCTGTACTATTGAATTTACCTTTAAATATCAAATCTTCAATTTTATAGGTTTCTCCATCTTCACTTACAACTAAATATGTATCACTATCGCTATATCTTTTGATATATTTATCTTTTATTGTAATTTCAACTGTTTCTTCATTTTGATAGTCTATTGTTGCACAATAAATTCCAAAACCCAATATTCCTAAAATAATAATTCCTATAATGATTCCTACTATTATTTCAATAGCACCTTTTTCATTTTTTAACATTTTCTTTTCCTCCTATTTTTTATTTTTTTTAATAATTCTCCCCTTATAATAATTCCATCATGAACTTTTCTATGACAAGCTCCACATAGTTCAATTAAATTATCTTCTGTATCATCTCCTCCTGAGCCCTTACTTTTAATGTGATGTGTGTTTGTCCAACAATTCTTTTTGCCACAATATTCACAGTCATGCTTTTTATCATTTATTAATTTTTGGTTCTTAACTCTTTTATTTTTTGGATAAGGATTAAAACTATTACTTAAATCTGTTACTATCATTTCTTATCCCAACTTTCTTTCTGCATATTTCCAAACATAACCTCCTGATGTCTTACTTTTTCCTTTTAAACATCTAACTATTGCTTGATTCGTAATATCTATTTTCCTTGAAGCTTCTCTAATACTTCCATATCTTTTTAAAAAATTTCCTTCTGAATCGTATTGTTCTACTTCTTTTGCTAATACACTTTCAATGCCTTTGGCATTTTTTCTTAATCCTGTCCTAAAAGCATGTTTCATATTTTCACTTCCAGTACACCATTCTAAATTTTTGACATTATTATTTAATTTATTTCCATCTATATGATTAACTTGTGGTAATTTTTTTGGATTAGGAATAAATGCTTGAGCTACTAATCTATGAATTAACTTATGTATAGTTTTATTTTGAAAAGTAAATGTAATTGTTTCGTATCCTTTATTATTTACATTTGTTTTTAATATCTTTCTATGATCTATTGATTTTACTCTTCCTAAATTACTTATTTCATACCAATCTTCTAATCCTTCAATATCTCGCCATTCCTCTTTCATTGTTTCCAACTCTCCTTTAAAGCTTTTAATTCATTAGGTGGCATTGTTTCTATTCCTAGTTCTTTTGCCTCTGATACGATACCATCTATTAAAATTGTCATTTGTTTAGTGTCCATTTCAGAACTTCCTGTATATACTTTATAATGTTTAAATGTCTTACCATTTAAAATACTTTGACCTGCTTCTTCATAATATCTAAGAATTTTACTCACATCTATTTCTGCTAATACACTTATCATTTGACTTTGTCCATATCTTTTAAGCATTTCCAAATAAACTTCTTCTTTACTGTTTCCAACAATATTTGCTATTTGTGTAATTAGCTCCCAAGCATAATTATTTGAATTTAAACTACGTCTCTTTCTATACTTTTTTAAGTCGATATTTAGCTTATTTTCGTTTTTTAATTGCTCTACTACTTCTATTTCTTTTGTATCTAAAAGTAGGCTTATTTTTGGTTTTCGTGTTTCATAATCAATATTTATATCTTTTATTATCCCAGTTGTTGTCATTTAACCACCTGCTTTTTATCTGGCAATGTATTACATTTTGCAACAATTTCCATATACTGATTTTTTGTTAAATCTGATGTATTTGTCACTTTAAAAAACTTTTCTAATGTAGGAATAACATCATAACCTTTTCTAATCATAAGTGCATATACTGATTTTGCTTCTATATCTGTTATTTTGTTATTTATTCCAGTTGGCTTTGACTTTTTTTTATATCCATCTTCACTTGGATTTTGGTCTGGATCTTCTCCTGTTATTATTTTGTAAGATTTCATTAATGCATATTTATCTGAATATGTCATTGCTTTTCCTGAGCCTTTATCTTGGGTATCTATGCCTTCTGCAAATGTTATAGTTTCTACATATTCTTCTGGCTTATCAATATTTACAAATCTGTAAACTGTTTTTATTCTACTGAAAATATTATTCTTGTCTCCATATTCGTTAGTGGTAGTATACATTGTGCTTTCTAATACTTCTCTGTTTACTGGATAACTATAAACTCTATATTTAAACTCTAGTTCCTTAACTGCTTTTAAAACATCTGCTTCTCCAACAGCTTTGTACGCACTCTTACCTTGTCCTACTGTTAAATTTTTATTAACACTAGAAATTTCATTTGTTATATTAGAAAGTTTTTCAAATATATTCATTTCTTTAATTTCCATAGTATTCTCCTTCTTTATTATCTATTAAATCTAAATAATCCATTTTTAACCCACCTACTTTATTCTTAGATTTGTATTTTCTGTGTTTATAACTACTCCATTAGGAATTTCTCCTGTCAATTTAAAATTATCTGCTATTGCTTTTTTATCTACCTTTACTGTTACAACTTCATTTTTAAATTCATCAGGTATTTCATTTTCATTTACTATCTCTACACTAACAGGACTTTTAGCTATCATTAAACTTCCTAATGATGTTTCTATTTTTGTTATGTTGTTTGTTTCCATACATTCTTTTACATATTCTTTAAATTTGATTAATCTGTTTTCTAATGCTTTTCTTTGACTAGAAATTCTTTTTTCTTCTTCTTTCATTGCTTCTATTGTTAATTCTATATTTTTTGAATATCCAATAATGTTTTGGCTTTTTTGTTGTAGTAAAATTGTTAATTCTTCTTTAATTTTCTGTTTTTCCTCTTCTGCTAGTTCCTCATTTTCCATTAATACTGGAAAAGCATTTGTTATTTCATATAAACTTAAATTATTCAATTTATTTTCCTCTCTTTCAATTTATTAATTTTTTCCCTTAATTCTTCTGCATATCTATAATCACTAGAATCCCAATGGTCTTGCATCTGCAATATAAAATATCTATTTTCCAAATTTTCTAAAGTTTCTTCCATGTTTCTCCTTTCTTGCTTGACTTCTAATTCAATTTTGTGTATAATTGAATTAGAAATCATGTATTTATATATGTATTTTTTGTTTGAACTAGTATGTTTTGCCGACGTCTAGTTCTTCTTTTATTTTATTTAAAGTTATAAAGTAATTTTCTTTTGTCATTTCTGAATTGTTCATGATATTTGTCATCTTGTTCTTAAAGTCTTTTAACTCTTCATTTTCATATCTTAAGTCTTTATTTTCCTGCTTTAAATCATGTATTACTCGATCCTTTTTTGTTACTATTAACATTTGTATCCTTCCTTTCTAATTTGCATACTCCCACTTATACCCTAGACTTGTTTTTATTTTTCTTCTACAACAAGCAGAAATATGTGTACTTTTTAAATGCCATTCTTCTTGTACTTGCTTTATACTTTCCCACCTTTTTACAAATTTACCATCTAAAGTAAATTGGTTTATTGGTCTTTTGTAATGATTCATACCTTTTAATGGTATTTTTAAACCTTTTTTTAGTGCATGAATAGTGTTTTCACTATATGTAACCCATTCTAGATTTTTAACATTGTTATTTTTTTTATCACCATCAATATGATTAACACATGGCTTATTTTCTGGATTAGAAATAAATGTTTCTGCCACTAATCTATGTATAGTCTTTGGTTTCTTTTTTGTATTTATTATTAAATTAAGTTGTTTATATCCATCCCTATTAGTACAAGGAGTTAATATTTTTCCTCTTTTTATGTTTTTATTAGACATTCTATTTTTTACATATCTGTCAAAACTTCTCACTCTTCCTAAAGTACTAATTTGATACAATCCTTCGTAACCTTTAATATCTTTCCAGATTTCCATTTTTGCCTCCTATTTATAAACAGTTATGCAGTTGCAAAATGCCCATACTGTAAATACTATTGAGGCTAAATATAATGTGCTATATAACAATGCTTGTCCAATTAATTTTCGTATTTTCTTTTTCATTAGTTTCACTTCCTTTCATTTTTTTCTTACATTTTTAACTATAATTTCATAATTTCCTAAATTTCCTTTTTCAGATAATATGTCATATAATGTTTGCCATAATTGTTGAATATGCTTTGAATTAATTCCTGAAATATCTACTCTAGGATTATCTATCTCATTTATTTTCATTAGTCTCACTCCTTTCTAAACTTGTTTAGCTGTATTTAATATTGTTTCTAACAACGTTTTTAGTCTTAGATTTTCATCTTTGACTTCTTGATACTTTTCTATTGGAACAGAGTCATCATCTACTACTATTTTGTAATATCCACCTTCTGTCATATAATGTTTTAATTCGCCTCTTTTACAAAGTTTTTTTACTTCTTCTACTCCTATTCCACTTTGTCTGCTATATTCTTCAGCAGATACATATCTTGGTATTGGCATCTTTTCTCCCTCCTTATTAATTAGGTTTTGAAAAATTTTTATTATACTGTTTTTTATTACTTTTGTTTCAATTTGTGTTATAATCACTTTGGAGGTGACTATAATGAGCATCTTTATTGATAAAGAACATACTGGTAATTGTCCTGTAAATAATGAGTTACATACTATAAAAGTTACATATTTAAGTGGTGGTTCATCTGTAGACACAAACGGTAATATTCATCAAAAGCAATCTTTTTCTTGTGATAACTCTAATTGTGAACATTTCCTTAATAATACTTGCCCTATTTTTAAGGAAATACCATTTACTAGTGTGTTTTAGGACTGTCTGTTGGCAGTTCTATTTTATTTGCTTCAATTTCTATATCAAGATTACTTATTATCAATTTAATATCCAATGTTCTTAATTCATTTTTTGCTATATTTAGCTTTAATTCTTTTATTCCTTTTATTTCTTTATCGTCTATAAATACTTTTAATACTTCGTCGTCTGTAATTATTTTTACATTGTTTTTTATCTGTTTCACTTTTCTCACCTCCTTAACTAGATTATGTTGACATTTTGTCCAATTCCGTTATATAATCGCCGTGGAGGTGATACAATGCCTAATTTTATTAACGAGATTTCCAAGGTTTATAACAATCGTCTAAATTCACAAATGAAGCCTTCCTTAGCAAAAATCTTTGAGAGTTCCAATTTCGAAAAAGATTTTTATCCCTATAGACTAAGTGAAGTTATACCAATGCTTCAAGATTTAAAACATCAAGGAATATTGGATTTAACTGTTGATGGCTCTTTTATACTAACAGACTTTGGCATATCACAACTTTAAAGTTTTATGCTTGATTTATTAGGGTCTACCATTATTGTTACTGTAAATTCTAATAAATCAAGTTCTTTTTTACATATGCTGTACTCTTTTATGCAACTAATATTTGTTCCGTTTATTTTTAGATGTGTAAGACTTCCTTGCTCTATTTTTTCTTCTTCTAATTCTATTTTGTTCATCTTCCTCATCTCCCTAGTTAGTTTTTGAAAAAAAATTACTGTTTAACTGTAATTTCTGGGCATAAAAAATTAATTTTATCATAAGTAATATCAAAATATTTTTCAATTTTTTTTATTGTAGGCACATCCGGAAAGGTTATACCTTTTTCATAATTAGCCCATGTTTCAACACTTAAGCCAATCGCTTTAGCTGTTTGTTCTTGAGTATCTCCTTTATTAATTCTAATAGCTTTTAATGTATATTTCAATTTTTTCATCTCCTTTTTACTGTTTAACTGTAATTATAATACTACGATTAAAAAATAATGTCAATAGTTTTTCTGTAATTTTTTAAAAAAATTATTGACTTTTTTACAGTTAAGCCGTATAATTATTGTGGGAGGCAGA
Organism: uncultured Clostridia bacterium; assembly: GCA_947623945.1. Taxonomy (GTDB): domain Bacteria; phylum Bacillota; class Clostridia; order TANB77; family CAG-508; genus CAG-269. The sequence continues at coordinate 8,637 of CANQHU010000012.1, forward strand.
TATGAGCGATTTAGGAAATAAAGAAATTTTTGCAAAAAATTTAAATTATTACATGACTTTAAATCATAAAGATAGGAATGATATTTCCAGAGATTTGGATTTACCATATACTACTGTAACAAGTTGGTGCAAAGCTGAATTTTATCCTCGTATAGATAAAATTGAAGCATTAGCTAATTATTTTGAAATAAGGAAATCTGATTTAGTTGAAGAAAAAATAGATAAAAATATTCAAGGTATGGAAAAAAAATCAGAAGGTTCAGCAGTAGTATTAATATATGGTTCTATTCCTGCTGGTACACCTATGGAGTGTATCGAGGATATTGTAGATACAGAAGAAATACCAATAGATATGCTGAAAGGTGGAAAGCAATACTTTGGTTTACGAGTTAAAGGTAACTCTATGTTTCCTGAATATTTAGACAATGATAATCTTATAATATTAAAACAAAACGACTGTGAGAGCGGTGACGATTGTATTGTTATGGTTAATGGATCAGATGGCACATTTAAACGAGTTATTAAAAATGAAAATGGAATTATACTTCAACCTCTTAATCCAGAATATCAACCTATAATATATACAAACGAACAAATAGAACAACTTCCAGTTAGAATAATTGGCAAAGTGGTGGAATTAAGGAGAAAAAAATAAATTTAGTTATTAACATTTTAATATATAGATTATAAGGGGGATTAATATGGAATGCAAAAAATGTAAAAAAGAATGTATGGAAAATGAATTATTTAATGGTTTTTGCAATGAGTGTAGAAAAAAATACAATATTAAAGAACTAAATAATATTGAAAATCCAATTGCTAAATACTTTAAAATTTGGTGTTTTATTGCGATTATTGTAGGAATATTACTAGGAATAATCTGTATCTTTGCTAATTATGGTATTTTTATTTCGTTGTTATGTATTTCCGCTTCTTTAGCTTTATCTTCATTTTTAAGGGCAATAGCAGAAATTATTCAATTGCTTGAAAATATAAAAAACAAATTAAAATAGTAACATACTCCCCGCCAAGTTTGTATGTTACCTATTCCCTATCTACTTGTATAAGTAGTTTATATTTGTATTATACAATATAAAGCCTTCTTATACAAGTACCGAAATTTTGTTTAAGGAGGTTTTTTTGTGGCTGTAAAAACTAATGTAGATAAAAATGGAAATAAATACTATAGGATAACCAAAACTATTGGACATAAAGAAGATGGCACACCAATAAAAAAAGAATTTTGATGAATTAAAGAAAATGGAAAAAAGTTTAGAAGTTTTATATCCAAAATTACAACTTAACAATAAAAATATTATAGAAAGAACTTTTTATTTAGACTCAAAGAAAAACAATTTTATACAAATTGCCGATATATGTTCTTTTTATATTAACAAATATAATTGTATTAAAAATAATTATAGCACTATGGATAACTTTAAAAAGAATCATTGTATAAATATGTATGAAAAACTTTTTAATAGTGTAATAGGTAAAAACCACAGTTTTGTAGTTTTAGAAGACTATGATAGTTATTTTGAATAAAAAAATGTGCAAGGAGTGATTTCTTGAGAAATCTTTTAAGCTCCTGACGAGGAACTTACTACTCCCTGCTTGTTAAATACATTTTATCATAAAATATTTAACTTGTCAAACATTTGACATTATTATTATATGTATAAATCATACAAATATTACTATTTTACGGAGAAAAAAAATGGATTTAATTGATTTAGAAAATATAGCAAATAGAGAAAAAATTCCTATTGTTAATTATAAAATGAAGAATACAAAAGCAAGAATTGTAAATTATCTAGGTTCATACATTTTTATGGATTACAATAAAATTAGAACTTACACAGAAGAAAAATGCTTATTAGCTGAAGAACTTGGTCATTATTATTACGATTCTTTTTACACATTAAAATCAACTAAAGATGAAATTGAAAAAGCAGAATATAAAGCACTTAAATGGAAATCTCTTGCTTGTGTGCCTTTACATTCGATTTTAAACTGTTTTTATAAACGGGATATGTAATTTATGGGATATTGCAGAAGAATTACAGGTTGAGCCAATTATGGTCGAATTTGCTTATAATTATTATAAAGATAATAAAATGTTATTTACAAATGAGAAATGCTAAAAATGGCATTTAATTTTTTATATATATAAACAAACAAATTTTTGAGGAGGTTTATATTGTGGCTGTAAAAACTAATGTAGATAAAAATGGAAATAAATACTATAGGATAACCAAAACTATTGGACATAAAGAAGATGGCACACCAATAAAAAAAGAATTTTATGGAATGAGTAAAAGTGATGCTGAAGAAAAAGCAAATAAATATATAAACGATTTGGAAAATGGATTAATTATAACTGCTGAGAATTACACTATTTCACAACTTATGAGAATTTGGTTATTTGATTTTTTAAATAATTCATCTAAAATAAAGCCTTCTACTTTTCAGAGATATGAAGGAATTTATCGAAATTATATAAAAAAATCTCCCATTGCAGGAACTAAAATTTCTAATATAAATCCTATTCAAATTCAAAAATATTATAACGAACTATCTAAGACTAAAACATATTCACAAATAAACACTTTAAATACGATTTTAAAGGTATTTTTTAATTGGTGTAATGTAAACGGTTATATTATCAAAAATCCTTGCTTAAATTTGAATTTGAAAGGAAATAAAACTGATATCATAAATAATAGTAGAAAAAAAGTAGAAATATTAAACAAAGAAGAAATAGAAACTGTGAAATCTTATATTAAAAATACTAACTTTGAATTATTATTTTTAATAAGTTTAGGTACTGGATTAAGGCAAGGAGAATTATTAGCATTAGATTGGAATCATATTGATCTAAAGAAAAAAGAAATTAGTATAGAAAAATCTGCAAAAGAAGTATATATTTATGATACTCCTGAGAAAAAACATATTGAAACAATAATTCAAACTCCAAAAACTCAAAATTCTTTTAGAACAATTCCTCTCCCATCATCTTTAGTAGATAAATTAAATACTATTAAAAGTAAAAAAGGATACTTGTTTTTGGATAATAATGGCAACTTATTAAAAGGTAAAAATGTTTCTACAAAATGGGCAAAAATATTAAAAGAATGTGGCATACCTCACAAAAAATTTCATTCGATTAGACATACTTATGGTTCTATGTTATTGCAAAAAGGTGTTGATATTGAAACTGTTGCTGAACTGATGGGACACACAGCAATATCTATCACTCAAATTTATATGCATTCTGAATCAAAAATAAAATCTAATTCTGTAAATAAATTAAATTCTATCTTAAACTGAGTCGGGAATGAGTCGGGAAAATAAAAAATAAGGTGTTTCAAAAGTCTTGAAATACCTTATTTTTAAGTGTTTTGTGTTTTTTTGGTAGCGAAGGGGAGATTCGAACTCTCGACACTTCGGGTATGAACCGAATGCTCTAGCCAACTGAGCTACTTCGCCATATTGTTACAACGCTATTTATTATAAAGATATTTTTACCATTTGTCAAGATAAAAATACAAGAAAACTAAATTTTCTTGTATTTTTATTCATGTTCTCTTTCTTCGTCTAGTCTTTTATTATAATTTACTTTTGCGTTTTCTTTTATTGGTGCTTTTTTAACTGTAATATCATTTTTATTGAATTCAGAAATTTTACGCGTTTTTCCTTTTTTACCTATTGAAACTGGTTGTGCTTTAGGTTCCATTTTGTCTACTTTTTCTAATGTAGCTTCTAAAACTTTTCTATTTGGATCTTTTTCCCATTCTGCCTCAATATCTTCATCTGCATTCCAAATCATGTTTAATAACAATTTAAAAGGCCCAATTTTTACTTGTTCATTTTCCTTTACATCTATTTTTTTCATGTTATTTAACCATCCTTATTTTTAATACAGTATTATTATAGCATAAAAATGCTTAAAAATCAAGTTTTTATGCTAAAAATTCTTTTAATAGATTACTGCAACGCTTAGATGCAAGTTTTAAATTTTTATCAAATGTTTTGGCATTCTCTCCATTTGGAGTATCAGATATTGCTCTTATTGCTGCAAATGGTATATTATCTAAGTAACAAACTTGTGCAATTGCTCCACATTCCATATCTACTACATCTGCATCAAATTTTGCACGGATTTTATCTTTCATCCAAAATTCTGTACAAAATATATCTCCTGTTGCAATTGTTCCTATTTTTATTTTATAATTTCTTTCTGGCATAGATTCGATCATTTGCTCAAATTCTTCAACTAATTCCATTGTACATTCTACCCTATCTCCTACTCCTGTAATATAGCCTTTACTATGTCCAAATGCTGTAATATCAAAATCATGTTGAACAACACTTTTTCCAATTAATACATCTCCAATATTTAATAAAGGACTAATTGCTCCTCCTACTCCTATATTTATAATATATTGTAACTCATATTTATTAATCATAATTTGTGCTGTTCTTGCAGCATTTACTTTTCCAATTCCACTTTTTATTAATACACATTCTTTTCCTTGTATTTTTCCTTTTAGAAATCTTAAATTATATATTTGTTCTACTTCTACATCTGTCATAATATCTAAAATTTCTTCTCTTTCTTCATCCATAGCAACAATAATTCCTATTTTTTTCATACTTTAATCACTCTCCTATTTTTCAATTAAATTATATAATAAATTATTTTTTTATTCAATCGTTTCCATCTTTTTTTATTTTAATACTTGTAACTTTTTTATTTTTAGTGTAATATAATAGTATAAATTGAAAGAAATGCAAAATTAAACTTTTTTAGGAAGGAGGATTTATTGTTTAATTAAAAGCGCCTGGACTTTTCTATTTTTTTAGATAAGTTGACGAGGTCTAGGGTTATCGAAATATTCGGCGGATGCTCTAGTGGCTTTAGCTTTAGCCATACTATTAATTAAAAAGCATTAGTAATAATGTAACAGAAATTAATAGATAAGCCTTTATTTGCATACTTTCAATTCCAGATTAATTTTTAGGAGGATTAAAATGTGTGGAATTGTAGGTTACATAGGAACAAAAAAAGCTAGCCCAATTTTAATTAATGGGCTTATTAGATTGGAATACAGAGGATATGATTCAGCTGGTATTTCAACTATTGAAAAAAATGGTCTTTCTATTATGAAAGATAAAGGAAGAGTAAAAAATTTATATAATTTAGATGGAATTCATAGTTTAGAAGGAACTATTGGTATTGCTCATACAAGATGGGCAACACATGGCAAACCTTCAAAAGAAAATTCTCATCCTCATATGGATAATAGTAAAACATTTAGTGTTGTTCATAATGGAATTATCGAAAATTATAATGAATTAAGGAAATTTTTACAACACAAAGGATATACTTTCTATTCTCAAACAGATACTGAAGTTATACCAAATTTAGTTCATTACTATTATGAAAAAGAATCAGGTATAAATGAAAACAAATTTTTAAATGCTTTTAAGAAGGCTTGTAATGATTTAAGTGGAAGTTTTGCAATTGAAATTATTTGTAAAGACTGTCCTGATATTATGATCGTTTCTAGAAAAGATAGCCCTTTAGTAATTGGAAAAGGTGAAAACGAAAATTATATTTCATCTGATATTCCAGCTATTCTTTCTTTTACAAGAAATTTTTACTTGTTAAATGATTTTGAAATTGCTGTTTTATCAAGAGATGATATTAATTTTTATGATAAAGATTTGAATGTAATTCAAAAAAAGGCTGAAACTATTGCATGGAATGCTTTAAGTGCTGAAAAAGACGGTTATGAAGATTTTATGTTAAAAGAAATTTATGAACAACCAACTGCAATTAGAGAAACAATAGGTGCAAAATTAAATGAAAATTCAAAATGTGATTTTCCAGAATTAGATATTACAAAAGATTATTTATTAAATATAAATAAAATTTATATTGTTGCTTGTGGTACTGCTATGCATGCAGGTTTGGCTGGAAAGCATGCAATTGAAAGGCTTTGCAAAATCCCAACAGAAGTTGATATTGCTTCTGAATTTAGATATAGAGATCCTTTAGTTGATGAAAAAACTTTATGTATTTTTATTTCTCAATCTGGAGAAACGGCAGACACTATCGCAGCATTAAAATTGTGTAGAAAAAAAGGTGCCAAAACACTTGCTATAAGTAATGTAATTGGAAGTTCTATTACAAGGGAAGCAGATCTTTCTATTTATACACATGCTGGACCAGAAATTGCTGTTGCTTCAACAAAAGCATACACTTCTCAAGTTATTTTAATTACATTATTAGCAATTTATTTTGCTGAAATTTTAGAGATTAGTGATTCTGAAATTAAAAAATTGAAAAAAGATATTTTGGAATTACCTAAAAAAATAGAAGAAACTTTAAAATTATCAGAAGTTGTAAAAGATTTTTCAAAAGAAGTTTACCAAGAAAAGGATATGTTTTTCTTGGGTAGAGGTATTGATGAAACAGTTGCAAAAGAAGGTTCTTTAAAATTAAAAGAAATTTCTTATATACATGCAGAAAGTTATCCAGCAGGTGAACTAAAACATGGACCAATTGCTTTAATTGAAAATGATGTAACAGTTGTAAGTATTATGACAGATAAAAAATTAGTTGAGAAAACAATTAGCAACATTCAAGAAGTTGTAACTCGTGGTGCTAAAACTTTAGTTGTTACAAATCAAGATATAAAAGAGGATATGTTTGATATGACAATTAAAATTCCAGAAACAAATACTTTTATTTCTCCTATTTTATCTGTAATTCCTTTGCAATTATTTTCTTATTATATTTCAAAGGAAAAAGGATTAGATGTTGATAAACCAAGAAATCTTGCAAAATCTGTTACAGTTGAATAAAATAGTTAAACTTTTTTTAGCCACTTAAATTAACTTTTAAGTGGCTTTTTTTATCCAATTAATAATTTTACAATTATTAAACATACTCCACCTGGTAGTCCCAATAATCCGAATTAATATACTTGTAAAAAAATTGAGTCCAATATGAAATCCAAAATTTTTACCAACTATATTAACAATAAATATAAAAATACCGCCTAATACAGAATTAAAAACTAATTTTAATATCTTTTTTAATGGAAAAATAAAAATTCTTCCTATTATAAAAATAAAACAAATACATGCCAAATAAGTAATTATATTTATATCCATTAAATCCATCTCCTTGTATCATTTGTATGTGAGATGGTGGACAAATATTACTTTATTAACCTGCTTCTTCTTCATCTTCTAAAGTAAATTTAATATCATTTATCATATCTACCTCTATTCCTTTGGATTTTGCTATTTTTATTAAGTAATCTAATTTTGCTTGATTTGCTTTTATTTGGTAGGTAAAATAATCTACTAAATCATCTTGAGCATATTCAAAATTTTTATTTACAATTTTTAAATCTTCCCTTGTTCTTATAATTGCTTTTATTAATTCTACTTCTCTTTCTATCTCTGTTTTTTCAATTATTTTTTCTTCTTTCACATAATATTCTTTTTGCATATTATTTCCTCTTTTCTCTTTATTTTACTTTATTATACTCACCACTTTATATTTTTATTCATGAAATTGTTTATAATACAATAAATTAAAATAATTTGTCTAAAGTACTTGTTTTTTTCGGCATTTTGTAGGATAATATATATGTATGATTAGATTTTAGAAAGGAATTAGTTTTTAATGAAATATATAGACAAATTTTTGAAAAAATTAAATACAGATAGAAATACCTTTGCAACTTACATATTAACCTTAATTTCTATATATTTAGCAGTAGATAGAATTGTAGAAATGCTTCTTATGATATTTACAGGTACTTCTTATGCTTACTGGGGACCAATACAATATGCTTTCGCATTAGCATGTCCTGTTTTTGCATTTGCCTTTTCAGCACAATCAAAATTTGCAAAAAACAAAGCATATAAAATAACATTATTTTATCTATTCATTATAGGATTTTATATTATAGCTGTTTCTATGTTTACTCAATGGCTTAATATGGGAGCATGGTTATTACTTTTATCTGTGCCAAATTACACGGAATTAATTACTGAATTTTCAGATTTAGTAACACCTGCATTTGTAAGTATTTCTTTATACTTGCCATTAATTACAGTTTATCCTTTATTTAAATGGCTTTATTTTACTGTTCGTGATGATCCTAAAAAAACCCGTTCTATTTGGGATTTTAGAGGAATCAGTTTAGCAGATAAAAAAGCAGGACATGGACCTTATACTTGTGAAGTTTATATTTGTACTGATGATGAATACAATAAAACAATCATAATGCCTGAGGCTTCAAGATTTCAATCTTTACTTGTATGCGGTGGTTCTGGAAGTGGAAAAACTTCTTTAGTATTTGAACCTTTAATTGCAAAAGATATTGAAAGAAAACATTTCTTTAAAGAGGCTTCCAAAGAATTAGGATTTACTGCTTTAAAAACAAAAATTGCTTATTTAAACAAACCTTATGATAATAATTATTTAAATAAAAACTTTAGTTTAAATATGATAACTCCTGTAAGTGGAAAAGAAAATATATTTAATACATATTTAAAGAAAATGCTTTTAGGAACAGTATATGGAGAAAATATATATAGAGATTTAGGTATTACTTATATGGCACCAGATGATGCTTCTATGCAAATTATGATGGATGTTTGTAAAAACTTTGGTGTTGATTATGACATTATAGATCCTTCTAATCCTAATTCAATTGGATTAAATCCTTTTGTATATAATGATCCTAATAAAATTGCAATAACAATATCTTCTGTATTAAAAGCAATGTTCATTGTTTCTCATGATGACCCAGAAGAAGCCTACAGAGGAGATGTATCTACTCAAGCAATTGAAAATGTTTCTATTTTGTTAAAAGAAATTTATCCAAGAATGCATGAAGGTACACTTCCTAATATGGAAGATTTACTAAAATTATTAACAAATTTTGAATTAATAGAAAAAATGTGCGAAATTATGGCACATGATGAAGAATTAAAAGAAAAATATTCTGTACAACTTATGTACTTTAAAAAGAATTTTTATGCTAATAGTCCAGGAAAAGCAGAAATCGAAAAATATCTTTATACTGCTGTTAGCCAATTAGATAATTTATTAAGAATTCCAGGAATTAAGCCAATTTTATGCAACAGACACAATAATATCAATTTTGATGATCTTTTAGCTGAAGGAAAAGTTGTATTTGTTTGTACAAGACGTGGCGATTTAGGAGCAGCAGGTCACAAAGCATTTGGATTATTTTACTTAATTTCAATGCAAGATGCTGTTTTAAGAAGACCAGGAAATGAAAATACTAGAATTCCTTATTTCCTATATGTTGATGAATTTGCTGATTTTGTTTGTAGAGCAACTGAGCCAATGTTCACATTGTATAGAAAATTTAGAGTTGCACCAACAATATCTATTCAAAGTATTTCACAATTAGAGCTTCATGGTCAAAAGGAAAACTATAAAAATCTTATTTTATCAAATTGTGCAAGTAAAATATTTACAGGAAGTGGAGAATGGAACGAACTTGAATGGTGGCAAAATGAATTTGGTACCCACAGAGAATGGACATACAGCAATAATATGGATATGGATAAATTAGAATATGATCCAAAAGCCGGAAGTGTAAAATGGGCTTGGGTTGAAACTGTAAGAGCTGGTAAACTTCAAACATTAAAACAAACACAAGCTGCTTACAAAATAAGGCAATCAAATGGTAGTCCTCAATCCGGAGTTGGAAATTTTGCTTACTTAGAAGCAAAATATAAAGAGCCTCAAAAAATTGCAAATTATGATTTTGGTAAATATTCTGATGGAGTTACAACTGAAACTGAGGATGACGATACTAATAATTCTAGAAAAAAATTAGACTTAAAAAATATTAACTTTAAAGATGAACGAGATGAAATAGATCCAGTACAAACAGATACATCTGATTCAAAATATTTATTTGATAACGAAGATGCTATTGTTGTAAACTTAAAAAGAGGAAATCCAAATTCTTAAAAAAATATACAATACATAAAAAGACTAAAATCTCTAAAGATTTTAGTCTTTTTTATATATGAAATCCTATTACTTCTAATGCAATTCCTGAAATTACTCCTATTACATATAATAGAGCAATAATTTTTATATTTTGTTTAATTCCTTTGTTTGTTTTAAATAATACTGCTAGTCCCACTCCTGCACCAACTAAAGTGCCTGAAATCATAGTTGATATTGAGATAACATTTTCTAAATACATTTGTGTTAAAATAACAGATGAAGCACAATTTGGAATTAATCCGAATTAATCCAGCAAGTATTGGTCCTAATATTGGTTTACTTTGTAAAAGCCCGGAAATTTGTTCTTCCCCTATTAAATAAATTGCAATATTAATTATTATTGTTACTATAAATATAAATATGAAAATATTTAGTGTATGTTTTAAAGCTGATTTAAAAATTCCATGTTCACAATCACAATGTTCTTTTTCACATAAATCTATAATTTTTTGTTCTTCCCCATTTTTATTTTTTATTCTTAAAATAAAATCTATTATAAATCCTGCTATTACTCCAATTACTAATTTTATACCTAATATTGCAAGTATTGTAGTAATTGGTACTGCTTCAGATAATAAAATTGGTAACATTTCATCTGATGTTGAAAGATATACTGCAATTAATGTTCCCAATGTAATTACTCTTGCTGCATAAAGATTTGTTGCAGATACCGAAAAGCCACATTGTGGAACAACTCCGCAAGACTCCACCTATAAATGGTCCATATTTTCCTGATTTTTTTATTACTTCTTTTGTCTTGTCTTTTGTTTTATGCTCAATATATTCCATTATTAAATAGGTAATTAATAAAAATGGAAGTAATTTTATGCTATCTATAATAGCATCTAATAATATATCTACCATATGTTACTCCTTTTTATTTTTCATTTTTATATATTACCATATTTTTCAAGATTTTTCAAGAGGGAGATTTGTATACAAAATCCCCCTTTAGAACTCTCTTCTTCTATAGCATCCTGTTATGTTTCCTGAATTTCCATTATTATTTGGAATTACATTAATTCTCGCACTTACACCATTTACTCCTGAAACTTGTTCATTATTGCATCCGCAATTATTATTTTGATTGTTATTTAACTGTTGCAAGTCATTTGAAATTGTATTTATTGCTTGAGCTTCATTAGAAGAATTGCATAAATTACATGTGTTGCATGAGTTTAAAAATCTGCAAATAGCACATGTTAAAAAAGCAGTTACGTAACTTAAAATTGCATATGCAATTGCGGCAATTAAAAATGTTATATTGTCTATTACAAATGCAACTATTAAAAATACAGCAAATATTATTAAAGAAACAAGTATTGGACATCTAAAAATCTTTTGTAGTGCTATAGAAATAATAACAACTGCGATTGGTAAAGCAAAAAATATAAGTAGCATTTCGTTTGTAATCATAGCTCTCCTCTCCTTTTTAGGTTTTGCTATATTTTATGCTACCTATTTATTTTTTGTTAATTTTATTCATATTCTACTTTTACTAAATATAATCCTTGTGGTGGCAGTGTTTTTCCTGAATTTTCTCTTTTACCTTCTTTTATAATTTTAGGAATTTGTGTTGGTTCTATATTTCCTAACCCAACTTCTACTAATGTACCTGCTATAATTCTTACCATGTTATACAAAAATCCGCTTCCTGTTAATTCAATCCATATTCTGTTTCCTTCTTTTTCTATTACTTCTGCTTTGTAAATAGTTCTATTACTGTTTTTTGAACTTGTTCCACTTGCTTTAAAAGCCTTAAAATCATGTTCTCCTTCAAAATATTTGATTGCTTGTTTCATTTTTTCTACATCTAATTTCATAGGAATATGTGTTTCTAAATTTCTGTAAATTGCTGTTCCTAGTTTAGAATTGTTAATTATATAGCGATAAGTTTTTTTCTTACAAGAAAGTCTACTATGAAAATTTTCATCTACTTCTTCTGCTGACTGAACTAAAATAGATTTTTTAAGTTTACTATTTATTGCTAAAGCAAATTTTTCTATTGGAATAGTAGAATTTGTTTTAAAATTGGCTACTTGTCCTAGGCTATGTACTCCTCTATCTGTTCTTCCAGAAGCCGTTAATTCTACTTCTTCCCCTGTTATTTGTTCGATTGCTTTTTCTATTGTTCCCTGTATGTTTAATTTATTGGGCTGACGTTGCCACCCGACCAAATTCTTTTCCATCATATTCTATTGTTAATTTAATATTTCTCATATTTTTCCAACTTTTCTTTCTTTTTTCTCAACAGTGAACCTTTTTGTCACAATATTACTTATTAATATTTTCTTTAAAACATCTTCTCTTACATCTGCAATTAATGTACCATCTTTAGCAACTGATATTTTTCCAGTTTCTTCTGATACAATAATTACAATACTATCAGATTCTTTTGATATTCCAATAGCTGCTCTATGCCTTGTTCCTAATTCTTTTGCAATATCTTTATCATCTGCTAATGGTAATACACAAGCAGCAGCAGCAATTTTATTTCCTGAAATTACTACAGCTCCATCATGCAAAGGTGTTTTTGGTTCAAATATATTTACTAATAATTGAGGTGATACTTCTGCATCCATTGGTACTCCTGTTGCAATTATATCTTGTATTTTTATATCTCTTTCAAAAACAATTAATGCTCCTGTTTTTGCTTTTGAAAGCTCTGTTGCAGCAATTACTGCTTTATATATATCCTCTTTTGTTTTTGCTGATACATCTTTATCTATTCCGAAAAATTTTGTAATTTTATTTGTTCCTAACTGCTCTAGTGCTCTTCTTAATTCTGGCTGGAATAAAACAATAATTGCAATTACTCCCCAATTCATAATACCAGTCAATATCCAATTTAAAATTTTTAAGTTTAAAAGACCACTAATCCATGTTGTAATAACTAAAAGAGCAATTCCTTTTATTAATTGCCATGCTCTTGATTCTTTTACCATTCTAAAGAAACAATATACTAAAAATATTACAAGTGCTATATCAATTATAAATGTTATTAATTCAAATGGATTTTCTTGTAACGTTTTAATATAAGATATTATATTTTCTTTATAAAAATTTTCCCAATTCATTCCTAAATCTATTTGCATTTGTTTCTCCTTTTTTATCTCATTAGTGCATATACAAGTGTTACTCCTGTTCCGGCTACCATTAAAATAGCTAAAATTCCTGCCATAATTTTAACAAATATTTCTCCTTTGGAGTGTTGTTTTTTTTGCTTTTTTTCCATCTTTTTCATCCTTCCTATTTTTATTAATTATAATTATATCATATATTGTTTAATTTTCAATTATTTATTCCATCATTTCTAAAATTGTTTTTGGTTTTTCTATTTTTTCTTCTTCTATTTTAATATTAGCAAGTATATTATTTTTTGAAGCCTCTAATTCTTCTATTTTATTAGTATGAATATATGCTAATACATCCCCTTCTTCTATAAAATCTGCTACTTTTTTTTGTAATATAATTCCTGCTTGATGATCTATAATATCTTCTTTTGTGATTCTTCCTGCACCTAAGTTACATGCAATTTTTCCCATTTCTAGTGCATCTATTTGATGAATATATCCTGATTTTTGACTATAAATTGGTTCTATGTATTTGGCTCTTGGAATATTATCTAAGTTTTCTATAAAAGAAATTTCTCCTCCTTGTTTTTCTACTAATTGCTTAAATTTTTCATAGGCTTTTCCATTTTCTATATTTTTTAGCATGTTCTTTTTATTTTCTTCTAAGTCTTCACCTTTTCCTGCTAATTTTATCATGTAACTACCAATAGTTAGTACTACTTGTTTTATATCTTCTGGCATATCTCCTTTTAAGAAATTAACCGCTTCTATTACTTCTAAAGAATTTCCTATATTGTAGCCTAAAGGTTCATCCATATTAGTTAAAATGCATACTGTTTGTCTGTTTGCTAATTTTCCTATATCAATCATAGTATTTGCAAGTTCTCTTGCTTGTGATATATTGTGCATAAATGCCCCTTTTCCTACTGTAACATCTAATACAATTTTTTGGGCTCCACTTGCAATTTTTTTACTCATAATACTAGATGCAATTAGAGGTATACTTTCTACACAAGAAATTGTATCTCTTAAACTATATATTTTTTTATCAGCTGGAGCTAAATTTAAAGTTTGAGCAATTAAACTTATTCCTATTTGCTTTACATTTTCTACAAACTGATTCATTTCTAATTCTGTTTTGTATCCAGGAATTGATTCTAATTTATCAATAGTTCCTCCTGTAAATCCTAGCCCTCTTCCTGACATTTTTGCAACAGGAACTCCTAGAGAACTAACAATTGGCAATAAAATTAAAGAAATTTTATCTCCTACTCCTCCTGTTGAATGTTTATCCACAATTATTTCATTTAATGTGGATAAATCTAATATTTCTCCAGAATGTGCCATAGCAAGTGTTAAGTCAGTTGTTTCTTGCTTTGTCATTCCATTTATAAAAACTGCCATTACAAATGCTGCTGCTTGATAATCTGTTATTTTGTTATTTGTGTATCCATTTACAAAATATTCAATTTCTTCTTTCGTTAGGGTTTTGCTGTCTCTTTTTTTAGCAATAATTTCCAACACGTTCATATTTTTTCTCCTACGATTATATAAAATTTTTGGTAAAACTCCTCCTGTGTAATGGACAAAGACCATATTCTTTTATTGCTTGTATATGTTTTGCAGTTCCATATCCTTTATGTGCTATAAATCCATATTGAGGATACACTTCATCCCATTGTCTCATTATTCTGTCTCTTGTTACTTTTGCAATAATTGATGCAGCTGCTATACTATAACATTTTGCATCTCCTTTTATTATTGAATCATATGGTATTCCTTTTGTATTAATATGTGTTAAAGCATCAACTAAAATTAAGTCTGGCTTTTCTTTTAACCCTTCTACTACTTCTGTTACTCCCTTTTTTGTTGCATTTAGTATATTTATTTCATCAATTACATCTTGTCCAATTACAGAAACAGAATATGCAATTGCTTCTTCTAAAATTAAATCATATAATTTTTCTCTCTTTTTTTCAGAGACTTTTTTTGAGTCATTTACTCCCTCTATCATAGAGTCTTTTGGCATAATAACAGAAGCAACTACTACTGGTCCTGCTAAAGGTCCTCTACCTGCTTCATCTATTCCACATATTTTTTTAAATCCTTTTTGATATAAATTTTCTTCTATCTCTTTTAGTTTTGTTAATCTTTCTAATTCTTTTTCCTTCATTTTATTACTACTCACTCAATTTAATTTGATTTATGCCTGTTAAAGAATATTTACCATCAAATCCTAAGGTATTGTAAATTTCTACAATTTGATTTTGCTCATCAAATTTTATTAAATATTTTTCATTATCTTTTAATTCTATATCTTGTAATCCCCAATTATCTTGAGCGGTTTTCGTTAGCCAATAGCAAGTAGAAGTATCAGAAATCTCGAATTCTGATGGCACATTATCTGCTTTTTCTAACATGGCTGTTTGCTCATAAACTTCTTGTCTTACTTCTGCTTTTTTGCTGTCATCTGGACTAATTCCCATTTTAAAAGTTGCTTCTTCTACATATTCTTTTGATTTTGCTTGAATTAATAACATATTAGTTCTTAAACTTTCTAATTTGGCATCTTGTATTATCTCTCTTCCACTATAAATTGCTATACCAGCTATAATCATCAACACCATAATTGTTACAACTAATGCAATTAATGTTACTCCATTTTTATCTTTTAACTTCATATTTATCATCCTTTATTCCTTTTTTATATATTATATATTTATATTTTAATATTTTCAATATAATTATCAAGTTTTTTTCACACAAATTTCACAAATCTCTTGTATTATATACTCATAATAGGTTATTATATTAATAGATATTTTTTAGGAGGTTTTTTAAAAATGGAAGAAAATGAGAAAAAAAATGAAACTGAAAAAAGTTTTAAAACAGTAAAAAATCCAAATACATACAAAGATGTTTATAGTAGTAATGCTACTAATAAATCAAAACTTGGATTTGGAAAGGGAATTTTATTACCATTTTTAAGTGGCGTAGTTGGATGTGGTGTTGTACTTGGTACTTGTTTTGGAGTTCCATCTATTAGATCAAAAATTTTAAATACAAATTCTAAAACTACTTTAGAGCCTAGTACTAGTCAAAGTTCAGGTTATGTAAGTCAAACTTCACTTACTAACTATTCTGATACTTCTGTATATGCTGCAAATAAAATTTTACCATCAATTGTAGGAATTAGAGTAACTTATAATGTAAATTCACTAATTTCTATATTTGGTAGACAAACTACCACTAGCACGGCTACAGCAAGTGGATCTGGAATTATTATTAGTGATGATGGTTATATTTTAACAAATAATCATATTGTATCTACTACTTCTTCTGAATCTTACTATGAAGTGTCAGAAGCTACAAAAGTTACTGTTACTTTATTTAATGACGAAACTGAATATGAAGGAAAAATTATTGGAAAAGATGAGCAAACTGATTTGGCTGTTATTAAAATTGATAAAACAGGATTATCTAAAGCAGAATTTGCTGATTCAGATAATATAAAAGTTGGAGAATTTGCTATGGCAGTACGGAAATCCTTTAGGCCTACAAAGTAGTATTACATGTGGTGTTGTAAGTGCTGTAAATAGAGAAGTAACAGATTCAGATGGTAAGAAATTTACTTTAATCCAAACTGATGCTGCAATTAACTCTGGTAATAGTGGTGGAGCTTTAGTAAATAGTGAGGGTAAAGTAATTGGTATTAATACTTTAAAACTTTCTGGAACTGGTATTGAAGGTATGGGATTTGCAATTCCAATTAACTCTACTACAGATGTTACATCTCAATTAATTCAATATAGTAAAGTAAAAAGACCTTATATTGGAATTTCTGGAATGGATTTAGATGAAGATACTGCAAAAGCTAATAAGTTGGTAAAAGGAATTTATATAAAATCTGTTGATGATTTTTCTGCTGGTGAAAAAGCTGGTCTTAAAATTGGTGATGTAATTATTGAAGCAGATGGTAAAAAAATTACAACAATGGATGAATTAAATGAAATTAAAAATTCTCATAAAATTGGTGACGAAATGAAAGTTAAAGTTAATCGTAATGGCGAAGAACGAGAATTGACTATTACTTTAAGTGAACAACCATAATTTTTTAGTTGTTTTAACTTTCACTTGTAATTCACAAAATGGACAAATTTAATTGTTATTATATAAACAACATCCCCTTTTATTTTCAAATTAAAAAGAGAAGTTTATTTTTAAAAAGAACTTCTCTTTTTGTATTTTATATAATAACTAAATCCATTTCACTTGTATATGTTTCATTTCCATATGCATAGATAATATATAGTGCATCATTAGCTAAATAAAATTGTTTTGAATTTTCTATTTTATAGTTATCGCTTGAAACTTCTCTGCTATAAATGTTGTAACCTAATTCTTTTAAATCTTCAACTTTATCTTGTTCTTCTTGTATTTTTTCTTTTATTTTATCTTGTATTTCGTTTTTGCTAAATCCTTCTATTTTTAATATTTCTTCTAATGTTACTTCTTTTTTATTTCTTAAATCATAATTATATGTTTGAATTATTACTCTTTGTGCACTTGAGCCTTCTTTTAAGTTTGATCGTACTATTACTGATAAAATGTCATTTTTTACATTTGATGCATATTCTACAGTA
Organism: uncultured Clostridia bacterium; assembly: GCA_947623945.1. Lineage (GTDB taxonomy): Bacteria > Bacillota > Clostridia > TANB77 > CAG-508 > CAG-269. The sequence goes on from CANQHU010000012.1 coordinate 26,435, forward strand.
TAAATAGTGTTTCTATTTTCGCTTTCTAAAACGCTGTTTGTTTTGTTTATAAAGTCTTCTATGTCTTTATTGTAATCATCTACTTTTTTATCATCTATATTAATATATGGTATATATACCTCTAAATCATAACTGTTTAATTTACTTTCTTTTTTGGCTAATTGTGTATAGACAATTGGTTTTCCTTCATTTTTGGCTTTAAAACTTGTTATTCCTTCTGTATTTCTAATATCATTTACAAAAATCTTATCAAATTCTGTGGTTAGAGTTTCAATTTCCTCCTCAGTTTTGTTTCCTAATTTTTTTTCACTTTCAAATCCTAACAACCTACCTATATCAATTCTTGCATAAAATTGTACATAAAAAGCTATTATAATAGAAATAATACATACTATTATAATTGATATATATATTGCTATTTGTTTTTTGCTCATTTTATTATTAGGTAATACTACTTTCATTTTTTCATCCCTTCTTTTGTTTTATATATTAATTATAACATTTTTATATTTATTAATCAATTGCTTTTAGTATTTTATATTACTAAAATATTGACTAATTTGCATTTTTGCGGTATGATAATATAGATTAATTTTATAAAGAAATGAGGAATTTTTAAGTTATGTTATGTTCAGAATGTAATAAAAACCCAGCAATACTTTTTTATAAAAAAATAGAAAATGGAAAAGAAACTATGGAAGGATATTGTTATGATTGCGCTAAGAAAAAAGGAATTAATCCTACTGATGTATTAGCAAAACAAAACGATATTTTATTTAATAATAAATCAAATTTATCAGATATGACAAAGCAATTTGAAACACTTTTTAAGGATTTAGCAGAAAATATTAACTTAGAAGATATTGAAAATATAGATGGAGCAATTACTTTCGAAAATACTGAGGTTAGTGATGATCCAGATGAACCACCACATAGAATAGCAGGTGCTGCAATTCCACTTGGTTCAATCTTTTCTAATATGTTCAATAATGGTCAAAATAATAAAGACAAAGAAGAACAAGAAGAACCTATTGGTAGTAGAAAAAAAGTAAAAATAGAAAAAAAGAAAAATATAAAAAATAAAAGAAAAAAATTCTTAGATACTTATGGAACTAACCTAACAGTTAAGGCAAAAAATAATGAATTAGACCTTATAATTGGTCGTGATAAAGAAATTCAAAGAATGATTCAAATTTTAAATAGACGTTCTAAAAATAATCCTTGCTTAATTGGTGAACCAGGTGTTGGTAAAACTGCCATTGCTCAAGGGTTAGCAATTAAAATTGCAAATCAAAATGTTCCTGCCAAACTTTTAAATAAAGAAGTTTATTTATTAGATATGACTGCTGTTATTGCAGGTACACAATTTAGAGGTCAATTTGAATCTAGAATGAAAGGCATTATTGATGAATGTAAAGAATATGGAAATATCATTTTAGTTATAGACGAAATTCATAATATTATTGGTGCAGGTGATGGAGAACATTCTATGAATGCTGCAAATATTTTAAAACCTGCCCTATCAAATGGAGAAATTCAATTAATTGGTACAACTACTTTAAAAGAATATCGTAAATATATTGAAAAAGATTCTGCATTAGAGAGAAGATTTCAACAAATTCTAGTAGAAGAACCAACAGTTGATGATTCTATTGGAATTTTGGAAGGAATAAAAAAATATTATGAAGAATATCATAAAGTAAAAATATCTTCTGATGTAATTCGTCAAACTGTTATAATGTCTGAAAAATACATTCATGATAGGTTTTTACCAGATAAAGCAATAGATATACTAGACGAGGCTTGTTCTAGAATTAATTTAGAAAATAAAGATTTATACAGACTAGAAATGTTAAAACAAGAATTAGTTAGTGTTCAAGCTGAAAAAGAAGAAGTAATTGCTGCAGATTCTACAGAAGACTACCAAAGAGCAGCTGATTTAAAAACACGTGAATGTCAATTAATTGAAGAAATTGATAAATTAAATAGTAAAATGAAATTAAAGCAAATTACAATTCAAGATATTGCAAATGTAATTGAAAGTTGGACAAAAATACCAGTTAAGAAAATAACAGAAGCAGAAACACAGAAATTATTAAATTTAGAAACAAACCTTCACAAAAGAATTATTGGTCAAGAAGAAGCTGTAAGTAGTGTTGCAAGAGCAATTAGGAGAAATCGTGCAGGACTTCAAAGTTCAAAAAGGCCACCATCATTTATATTTGTTGGACCAACTGGTGTTGGAAAAACAGAACTTGCAAAATCTCTTGCTTTCGAAATGTTTGGAAGTGAAGATGCTATTATAAGAGTAGATATGTCTGAATATATGGAAAGTCATTCTACATCTAAATTAATTGGTGCACCTCCAGGATATGTTGGCTATGATGATGCAGGTCAATTAACTGATAAAGTAAAAAGAAAACCTTATTCAATTATTTTATTAGATGAAATTGAAAAAGCTCATCCAGATGTATTTAATATTCTTCTTCAAGTTTTAGATGATGGAAAATTAACAGACAGCCAAGGAAATACAGTTAGTTTCGCAAATACTATAATTATTATGACTTCTAATGCAGGTTCAAATTTAAATAATAATTCTATTGGTTTTGGCGGAGGAACAGTTAATAAAAATAAAATTTTAGATAGTTTGAAAGATGTATTTAGACCTGAATTTTTAAACAGAGTTGATGAAATTGTTGCATTTGACTCTTTAACAAAAGAACAATTACTACAAATTGTTGATTTAATGTTAAAAGATACAATACAGGCTTTACAAGAAAAAGATATAAAAATAGAATTTACAGATATAGCAAAAGATTTTATATTACAAAAAGGAACTGATATAAAATTTGGTGCAAGGCCATTAAGAAGGGCTATTCAAAAATATGTTGATGATGAACTTGCTGAAATGATATTACGCGATGAACTTATAGATGGAAAAACAGTTGTAGTAGATTTAGAAAATGATAAACTAAAATTCGAGATAAAATAGGAGAAAATTATGTTGAAACATATACCAAATATTTTAACTGTTATTCGTTTTTTATTAATACCAGTAATTATATTTTATATTTTTACAGGTAATTATATACTAGCATTTGTGTTTTTTACAATTTCAGGTTTTACTGATGTTGCTGATGGATTTATTGCAAGGAAATTTAATGTTATTTCTAATTTTGGGAAATTAATGGATCCACTTGCTGATAAATTAACACAAATTGCAACAATTGCTTCACTTGTATTTACTAATATTATTCCAATTTGGATTTTATTAATTGTCTTATTAAAAGAATTTATTATGATTTGTGGAGCTTCTTTCCTTTATGGAAAAGATGTTGTAGTATATAGTAGATGGTATGGAAAACTTGCAACTGTATTGTTTTTCATTGCAATTGTAGTTTCTCTTTTACTAAAACAATATGAAATTGCTGGCATTTGGAAAAACTTAGATTTAGGATTATTTACTTTAGCTTTAGTGTCTACAATTTTTTCTTTGATAATGTATGTAAAAGATTTATACAAAAAAGGATTAATTGATAAACAAGACTTAAAAAAAGAAGTTACAGTAGATAAAAAAGAAAAGAAAAATAAATAGAATTAAAGTAATAATGTCATAAAAGTTTGAAATTTTATGACATTATTTTTTTTGTTTTTTTACTTATATTTCTACTAAAATCAAGTCATCTCCTATACATCTTATGTTTTTCCATGGTATTACTATTTCATTGCTTTGTATAAATAAATTTAGTACTTTATTGCTTCCTGGCACAATTATAGATGTTATTCTTCCTGTTTCTAAATCTGCACATACATCTTGGACATATCCCAATCTCTTTCCATCATTTATATTAATTACTTCTTTATGTTTAAAATCCAAACCTTTATCTTGCATAATTAGTCTCCTTTTATCTTTTATTATAATATATTCTTTATCTTTTTAAATAGTAATATTAGATTAATATTTTTATATTCAAAAAGAAGAAGTATTGACTTCTTCCTATTTTTATTTTTTATTAATTTATTTTATAAATATCCATGTTCCTTGCAATGATTTATAACGTTTCAAACTGATGGTATTGCTTTATTACTTCAGGTTTTATCTCTGAATAGACTATCCATGAACTTTTCGGAGTCATTGTCCATGGCGCATTTTCTTTATGTGTTAAATCTACTAATTGTGCTGCTGTTAACTGACCATATTTTTTCAAAGTATTATCAATACTTACTATTTTTTCTGTACCATCTTCAGCAAATAATATTCTACTTTTTGCCGGCATTTCTGAAACATTTGCATATATATCTTCTTTTTCTTCTGTTATTGGTTTATAACCATATTTTTTATATCTTTTATATACTGTATCAACAATTGGTCCATACTTAAATGCATATATTTTATCTATAAATAATTTTTTGTTTGTATCACATAAATAATCAGCATAACAAAAATATACTAATTTTTGTAATTTTAATTGTGTACATTTTATTTTAGATAGTATATATTTAGCTATATCAATTCCTTCTAATTTTCTGTCTTTCTTAATTAACTTTATGAATTTATCAAGGCCATCAATAACTTCAACACCTTTAAAGAAATGATCTGTCATGCATACTGATTCCCAAGTTGTATCCTCTGCTTGTATCATATGTGTTGAAATAGATACATCTTTTCCACATTCCGTTATAATTTTATCTAAGACTGTTTTTAGTTCCTCTTGGATAGATTCCTCATCAACAATAAAATGTAAAGCGATTCTCTTTCCTAATGAATATGAACTACTCATAAATATAAAATGTGTTATCATTATCTCTTACCTCCTTTATTTTCATTTTCCCATTTTACATAATCTTGTTTGTATTTTTCATGAGAATTAATATTATTTTTTTCATCTATTTTATTCCATATTTGTAATTCCCACTGAAATGCATAATTGCCTTTTCTAAAATAAATGTGTGTTGCTTTGTATCCATTTCTCAATGAATATATGCATTTTAGATTATCGTATTTTGTATTAATTAAATTTAAAACTTGCTTGTTTATCTATCATATTCATAATAATATATAATATTATTATCTATATCTATTATACCAAAAGATACTGAATAATACATATCATCTAATAATTGTTCTATACTATGCTTATCTTTTACTCCATTACTTCTATTAGTAAATATCCAATATGCATTTTCAATTTTAGGTATCTTATTATATATTTCTTCTCTAGTGTAAAAATTCATTTTTTCATCTAATCTTTCATCTAATTGGTTGTTTTGCCAGTTGTTATTTTTTTCTATTTCTTTTAATATTTCTTTCATTTGATTTTTTGATAAATATATTTTTACTAATTCTTCATCTTTAAAAAAATCTTTCGATTGTAGTTTTATTTTTTCTCTCTTTGTAAACTTTGGTACTCTAAATTCTAAACATTCATTCATCTGCATATCATTAAAATATAATACTAAACCAATTATCATTAAAGTCAAAAAAGTACTAAAAATTACAAAAATTTTTTTCATTACTCCACCACCTTAAAATTATTCCATTCAAATTGTATATCTATATCATATTCTTTCATTACTTTAAATTTCATGGAATAATAAGCTAAATTATATAGAGTACTTGAAAATATACTTTTGGGAACACTACTTGTATCAAAATAATAGTCATCTAATTTTTTAAAATTTGTATAGTCATATCTATCATGTAGTTTAATTTTTAAATTCCAATTCTCATTTTGCTTTTTCCCTATCATCTTTAATTCTGCCTTATTTATTGCAAAATATAAATCTCTATTACTAAAACTTATTGGAAAGTCTTTATCCTTATTACTATCAAATACAAATTCATTATTATTTCCATATTTTTCTATTATTTCGCTTATAATTTTCTGAAATTGTTCTTGCTGTTTTATTTCTTCTATAATCTTTCCTTCTGAAAAATATAAATCTTCTGGTTTTTCTTCTAATGAATGTTGTAAAAATTCTGCTGCTATTTCAAAATCCGCATATCTTCCACCAATTTCAATTACTGTTTGCCAAAATGCATATTGCATTTCTTTAAAGCTACTCTTTTCATACTGATTTTTATTTTTATACATATTGAATATAAAGCTAAAGCTTGTAATCAATAGTTTTAATTTTTCATTATTTTCTTCATACTTACTATTTGATAATTTAGAAAGATTATTATCAAATTTTATTTGCTTTTTATATAAATCGTAAGCTTCTTTTAATTTTATTTTTTTAGTTGAGAGCATTTCTTCAAATTTTTCTATTTGATTAATTCTTTCAATCTCTGTATTTATTTGTTCTTTTAGTTTATTAAAATTTCAATAGTGTAATTGATCTAAATATTGATATGTTAAATATCTATCAGTTAACCATATCTTTTGTTCTTTATTAATTTTTGAAATCCCTATTTTGTTCATAATGTTTTTATATAAAAATTGCTCTTTATTTTTTCCTCTAGCCGGTTTCTTCATATCTAAAAATTTGAATATATTATTAATACATCCATTTCCAAATTGGCTTTTTGATTTTTTCATATCTCTTTGGCATAACATACATTCATGCATACTACATTGCCTCCAATTCACTATTATCTACCATATTTTTCCTATTTTAACAATGTTATATATTATTTATATCATATTTTAAATATTTTTTCAATATTTTTACGAATTTTTGTTCTTAAAATTTGAATGTTTTGAATTTTTTCATTTTAAAAGAGCATATTTTTATATGCTCTCTTAAATGTATTTTAAGATTTTTCTTTTAGTTTTTGATTTATTTTTTTTATGCATTTGTTTTCTTTAGCATTTATTATCATTGCATATATTCCACCTATAACATAAATAACTACTAATGCAACTACATTTAATGTACCTATATTTTCACTATATATATGCTTATTTAAAAGTACATAATTTATTATTATTGCTAAAACTGATACTGTTAATAATGTTATAAATACACATTTTTCTGCTTTACTTTCTTCTCTTAATATTAAACCGAATTGAAAACTTACAAATACTAAGTAATAAGTAATTCCTATAGCTACTATTTGGGTAATTAGTGTAGTAATATTATGTAATTGATTTATTTCTGCATCAAATGTAGTTTCATCTGCTATAAAATATACACTTATATATGTCATCATGAGTATAGTTACTCCTACTGCAAATCCTACTAATGATTTTTTTAAAATTTTTTTCATATCAACCATCCCCTTTATATTTCTAAAAATTCTTTAATCTTTGGTATATATCTTCTTGAAGCATATGCTTTATTCCCACTTTTAAAATTTAGTATTAAAGTTCCCATCATTTTAAAGTCTATATTTTCAACCATATTAAAGTTCACAATTTCTGAATTAGATATTCTTACAAATACTTTTTTATCTAGTAATGTTTCCAATTCATATAATCTATTTTTTATTGTATATAATTCATCATTACATTTTGCATAAACTTTTCCGTTTTCTGAATAAATAGTTTCAATTTCACTTTGCTTCAAAATATACATTTTTTCATCTTTGTATGATTTTACAATTTTTTGCTTTATACTTGATAATGTATCTACTATATTTGAAATTTCTTTATCCATTTTATTTGTATAAATTACGATTTTAGGTTCATTATATTTTTCATCTACATTCACTTCTATATTCAATTATTCCATCTCCTCTTTTATATGGTTAATATTATGATATCATAATTTTTATTTTTTTTCATTCTTTTTATTACTTGGTATTTTTTGGGAAATATGTGGTCGATATAATAATATAAAAGAGCATATTTTTATATGCTCTACTAATTATTTATAAAATCTTTTAATATGCCCCATTGCACTTTTTTCTAATCGTGATACTTGTGCTTGTGAGATGCCAATTTCTTCTGCTACTTCCATTTGAGTTCTACCATCAAAAAATCTTTTGGATATAATCATTCTTTCTTTTTCGTTTAATTTTTGCAAAGCTCCTTCTATTGCCATTTTTTCTGTCCACATTTCATCTGTATTTTTGCTATCTTTTACCTGATCCATCACATAAATACTTTCTGCTCCATCGTTATATACTGGTTCTTGAAGTGATACTGGGTCTTGTATAGCATCAAAGCTAAAAGCGATTTCTTCTTTTTCCACTCCTAATTCTTTTGCTATTTCTTCTATCTTGGGTTCTCTACTATTTTCTTTAATATATCTTTCTTTAAATTGTATTGCTTTATATGCTAAATCTCTTATTGATCTACTTACTCTTATACTGTTATTATCTCTTAGGTATCTTTTTATTTCTCCTATAATCATTGGTACTGCATAGGTACTAAATTGCACATTTTGGCTTAAATCAAAATTATCAATTGCTTTAATTAGTCCTACGCATCCTACTTGGAATAAATCATCAGCTGATTCTCCTCTACCATAAAATCTTTGTATTACACTTAAAACCAATCTTAAATTTCCATTAATAAATGTTGTTCTTGCTTCATTGTCTCCTTGTTTTATTTTTGCAAATAGTTCTTCTTTTTCTTCTTTACTAAGTAGTGGTAATTTTGATGTATTTACGCCGCAAATTTCTACTTTATTGTTTAACAAAAGAAAAACCTCCTTTGGAATACTTGATAATTTTAGTTTTTCCAAATTTGGTTTTTTTATGCTTTTTGCTATCCTATTTTGCTAGAAATTTCTTTTTTCATCTTATTAATAATCTTTTTTTCTAGTCTTGATATGTAACTTTGGGAAATTCCGAAGTTCATCTGCTACTTCTTTTTGCGTTTTTTCTTTTCCTGTTTTAAAGCCAAATCTCATTTCCATTATATTTTTTTCTCTACTATTTAATTTATTAATAGATGCTCTTAAAAGAGTTTTGTCTACTTCATCTTCTAAGTTTCTTGAAGTAATATCCGCTTCTGTTCCTAAGATGTCAGAAAGTAATAATTCATTTCCATCTCCATCTTTGTTTAGTGGTTCATCAATTGATACTTCACCTTTTATTTTGTTACTTTTTCGTAAATACATTAATATTTCATTTTCAATACATCTAGAAGCATATGTTGCAAGTTTAATATTTTTATTAGAGTTAAACGTGTTTACGCCTTTCATTAATCCTATTGTACCAATTGATATTAAGTCTTCTATTCCAATTCCTGTATTTTCAAATTTTTTGGCAATATAAACTACTAATCTTAAATTTCTTTCAACTAGTTTTTGCCTAACAGATAAATTGTCTTCTTTATCTAGTTCTTCTATTAATTCTGCTTCTTCCTCTGGTGATAATGGTGGCGGAAGAGTTTGACTTCCTGCTATATAAAAAATAGGAAGATATTCTATTTCATCTTTTTCATTAATATATTTTGCACAAATGGTATTGATGCCATTTTTTAAAAATTCTAAAATATTCATATTTTGCCTCACTCTCCTTTTGGTGTTTTTTGGGACGGGGCAAAAAAACACCTTTAACTGATTGGGTGTTTTTTTGCCCCGTCCCAAAAAACATCCATTCCAATTAATGCTCTATATTCTCCTCTTTTTGTTAATGATTTATTATATATTCCAATTATTATATTTTCTTTTACTTCTTCTTTTTCTTCATTTTTTATTTTTACTGATTGTGCTTTTACTCCTATTAACATACCATTTTGTTTTCCTAAAGAAGAAAAAGGGATTAATTTTAATTTTGATGTATATTCTTCTCTTATTTCTTCTGGAATATTACTAAAATCACCTCCTAACAGTTCGTCTAAATGATTTAATATTTCTTTGGGTATACTCTCATATAAAAGAGTATGCTCTACAACTATTACAGGTGTATTACTAATTGGTTCTTTTAGCATGTTTCCCGTATCTATCATAGCAATTGTTTTTACTATTTTCTTGTTAATTTCTATTTCTATTTCACAAAACATATCTTTTTTAGTAATTTTGGACTTTACGATAGCAAATGCCATTATTATAATTGCAAATGCAATTATTGCACCTAATAAAACTGTTTTTAGTGGATAGGTTCCTAAAAACAATCCATTTTTCATTAAAATTTCTTGTGGCTTTACTACATATATAAGTGCAAATGCTACTCCTCCAAATACAAATGATGTTAGATAAAATATTAAGATGTCTTTCCACATTTTTTTAATAGTCTGTGGATTAAATGCTATGTATACAATTAATATTGATAATATTATTTTTAATATTAAATTTCCATATAATTTTAAAATCGAAAGATACGATAATATAGAATAGATTGCACCTAATAAACTTGCCAAAAATAATCTTAGTTGTTTTATTTTTTCTTTCAATATTATTCCTGTTGCTAGTAAAATAATATAATTCATTATTAGGTTTTCTATTAATACTATATCAATATAAATAGTCATTATTTGTTTCACCTGCAAGTCTATTATAATTCTTTTGTTTTAAAAAAACTGTCTTTTCTTATTGTAAAAAAAAAGAAATAATCGAGTAATTTCGATTATTTCCTACTTTTTTATTTTTGTTTTTTCTTATTTCTTAAAAAAGGTGGTATATCTAAATCATTTTGTAATGGATTTACTTCTGAACTAGATGGTATAGAATTAATTTTCTTTTCCCATGTTTTTGATACTATATTGTCTACTCCAATGCTTGTAATTGGTTCACTTTTTTCAAATCCTGTTGCAATAACTGTTATTTGGATTTCGTCATCCATTGTTTCATCTGTTACTGTACCAAAGATAATGTTTGCTTCTGGATCTACACTTCTTTGTACTAATTCAGCTGCTGTATTTACTTCGTGTAATCCTAAACTTGAACCACCTGTAATGTTGATAATAACTCCTTTTGCTCCTTCAATTGATGTTTCTAGTAATGGACTTTGAATTGCTTCTTTTGCTGCATCTTCTGCTCTATTTTCTCCTGATGCTCTACCAACACCCATGTGTGCCATTCCTTGGTCTAACATAATTGTTTTTACATCTGCAAAATCTAGATTTACAAGTCCTGGTATTGCAATTAAATCTGAAATACCTTGTACACCTTGTCTTAATACATCATCAGCCATTTTGAAGGCTTCTATTATAGATGTTTTTCTATCAATTATTTGTAGTAATTTATCATTTGGTATTACTACTAATGTGTCTACTTTTCCTTTTAGGCTTTCGATTCCTCTTTCTGCTTGTGAAAGTCTTTTCTTTCCTTCAAAAGTAAATGGTTTTGTAACAACACCTATTGTTAATATTCCCATTTCTTTTGCTGTTGCAGCAACTATTGGGGCAGCTCCTGTACCTGTTCCTCCACCCATACCAGCTGTAACGAAGGCCATATCTGCTCCTCTTAGTATTTCTGCTATTTCTGATTTGCTTTCTTCTGCTGCTTGAGCTCCGATATCTGGGTTTGCTCCTGCTCCTAATCCTCTTGTTATTTTTTCACCAATTTGGATTTTAGTACTTGCTTTAGAACCTTGTAAAGCCTGTCTATCTGTGTTTATTGCTATGAAATCAACACCTTTTATTCCTGATTCTATCATTCTGTTTACAGCATTGTTTCCAGCGCCTCCAACACCTATAACTTTAATGGTAGCTGTTCCATCCATCATAGTAATATTATTGTTATCATCATTGTAATCCATCATTTAGTTTTTCCTCCCCACTATTTTTTTATATTTTTAAAATTAATAACATTTTTATGAATAAAAGAATTCTTTGATTCTTTCTATTACTGTTTTTAAGATATTTGAATCACTTTTTGTATCTATACTACTTGCTACTGTTTTTGCAAAAGGTCTTGCTGCTACATATCTTACTAATGAATAACTTGTCCTGTAAGCAGGTTTTACTGTGCTTACTGCTCTTCCTGTTGAGATTTTTACTGGTATATTTAATGTAATTTTTCCTGCTACATCACTTTTATTTATATTTATAATTCCTTGTCCTGTTAAAATGACATTGTTGATTTTTTGCTTAATTCCTTGATTTATTATATCTTTATTTATTATAGAAAATATTTCTTCTATTCTTGCTTCTATTATTTCAATTAGTTCTGAGCTTTTTATTGTTTTTCTGCCATCACTTTTAGATGTGTTTAATGTTATTTCATTGTCATTGTCTATAAATGATCTTAATGCTAGCCCATATTGCCTTTTTAGTTTGTCTGCTTCTTCTTCAGAAATATTTAGTACAAGTGCTATGTCGTTTGTTATATTGTCCCCTCCTAATGGTATAGAGTTTGTATAAATAAAACTTGCTCCTTCAAAAACTCCTATATCTGTATTTCCTGCACCTATATCTAAAAGCATTACATTGTCAGTTAATTCGTTTTTGTCTAATATTAAGTTTCTTTCTGCTAATGTAACTGGTACTATTCCATCTATTTCTAGTCCTGCTTTTTTGAATATGCTATTTAGTTGTCTTACATAATCTTTAGATGCTAATATAACTTGTGCACTGATGTTAAAACTTGAACTTAAACTTCCTACTGGATCTGTTACAACTGTTCCATTGTCTAATGTTATTTTATCTGGAACGATATCTATTAAGGTTTTGTTTTCTGGAATTTCTATGTCTTTTACTTGCATAATAGCATTTTGCACGTCTTTTATTGATATTCCTGCATATTTGTCTTTGGCATCTTTTGTTATGCTATTTTGTACGATGGTTACATATTTTCCAGGGATTGTTACATATGCTGAATTTATTTTTAAGTTTGTTTCTTCTTCGGCATCTTTTATTACTTTTGCGATGCTTAAACTTATTTCTTCTTCGTTTATTATTTTACTTTTCTTTAGCCCACTACATTTATATGAGGTACTACATATTATTTCAATTTGCCCAAAGTTATTAACTTCCCCAACAACTGCGCAAACCTTACTCGTCCCTATGTCTATACCTACAATGACATCACCAATCGCCAAGTTAATTCCTCCATTTTCAAGTAATAATTTTTCTAAATGTATATATATTACATTTTTGGACAAATGTCAATAGAATTTGTTATATTTTTGTAATATTTTTGTAATACTTCTGTAATAATTTTTGAGTTTTGTTTTATATTTCAACATTTTTGTCAAATGATGAAATAAAGAAGAATTAAGCCATCTGCTTAATCCCTCTATCTTAACATTTTTTTATTGTTTTTCTTCAACAACTGTTTCTTGTTTTTGAGCCTTTTCTTTGAATTTTGATGACCATTTATCCACATAATATCTTCTTATTATAGCAAAATTTGTAAACATTCTTCCTACAAATACTATTATTGCTGCTAGGTAAATATCTAGGTTTAATTTTTCTCCTAATATTGTTAGTAATATTGATAATATTGCGTTTCCAAAAAAACCTGTTATAAATATTTTTAAATCAAATGTTTTTTTAATTACAGAAGTTATGCCTCCAAATACTGAATCTAATGCGGCTACAATTGCAATTGCTAAATAAGTTGAATATGTGTAAGAAATCATAGGTACATTCATTCCAAGCATTGCTCCTAATATGCACCCTACTATAATCGCTATCACTACCATTGTATTTTCCCCCTATTCCATATATTTAATTGTTATTTCATCATTGTATTTTAAAATTTTTAATTGATTTACTTTTTCAATTGATACATCATGACCTAATTTTTTTAGTTCATCTACATATCCACCATTTCCAAGTAATCCACTTTCTAAATAAGTTTGGTTTCCTATTGCTTTAATGATGTATGGTGCTAAAATTCTTTGTCCATTTACTTTTATAAACGAATTATTTATTGTAAAAATATCTGTCATATTAATTATTCTTTCATCATTAATTGAAATTGCTTCTGCACCTGCTAATTTTAAACTATTTACAATTTGCAATAAATCACTTGCATTAATTTGCCCTATTTCTGAATTTTCTGTTTCTCGTAAAATTACTTCTATTCCTTCTCCTTCTACATCCGTTTTTCCTAAGGACATATTAACTTGTTCTAATTCTTGTTCTACTAATTCATTTGTTTCTTCGTTTGATTCTTTTTTCTGTTTATATTCTTCCATTATGCTATTAGTTTCTTCGTATTTTGCTTCTGCTTCTTCATATTTTGCCTTCCAATTTGCAAGTTCTGTTCTTAATTCAGATTCTCTCATGTTTTCAATTGCTGTAATATTAGTTTGATTTACAATTTTAAATTGCATACACATTACACAAACTAATGAAAAACATGCTATTGCAATTACAATTGTAAGAGTAATTTTACCTTTTTTTATATTTGTTTTCATTTTTCTCACCTAATAACTACCTTTCCTGCGTTTTCATATATTTATATGCAAGCACACCTGAATATTTTGGTATTGTTATATTATTTGACATTTTTAAATCTACTTCTATAGTATCATCTTTTAAGATTTGTAAATAACCACCTGGTCTTGATAATCCCGCTAGTAACTCAGGTAGTCCAATTGCTTTAATAATAAATGGCGCTCCTACTTTTTCTCCATTTATTTCTATAATATTGCCACCACATACTATACTACTTGTTGGTACTAATCTTTGATCATTAATTGAAATTGCCTCTGCTCCTGCATTTTTTAATTCATTTATTATACTTAATATGTCTCCATCATGAATAAGTAAATCACTACTGTTTAATACCATACTTGCATCTAATTTGCTGTCATTTAATGTTATAATTACTCCTGGTCCTGTTACTTCTGCTAAGCCTATCATTTTATTACCTTGTTTTATTTGTGCTTCTTTTTCTTCTAGTTCACTATTATTTTCCGTAGAACTTTTTCTTTCTTCTTCTAACTCTTTTTCCGCTCTTTCTAAATTTTTATATACATTATCATATCTTTCTTTATATTTTAAAACCTCTGCTCTTAATTCATTTTCTCCGTGAACTGCTTTGCCCTGCAATTAAGTTTGAACCATTTACGGTTTTTATTTGTACAAATATTGCTAAAGTTAATGCAAAGCACATAAATCCTAAAACTATGCTTATTAATTTTTTGTTTGTCATCCTGTTTCCTCCTATACATCAAAATGGAAATAAACATGAAATCCATTATTTAAATCACCATTTGCATATATTTTTCCTGATATTCCTTTTTCTTGCTCTATAATTGCATTTACATATAGTATTTTGTTGCTCAAATTACTATTATCTCCTAAATATATTGTCTTTTGTTCTTCTTGCATATATACAGTATAATTGTTTGGATTGCTTATATCAATACTTGTGATTTTTGTGTCTAAACCATATTCTTTTGAGACACTCATAATTTTTATTACTTGCTCTAATCTTTCTAAATCTTGTGTGCTTAATCTTTGTCCAACTACTACTTCTTCCTCTTTTGTTGTAATTCCTTGGATAATTGGTTTTTGCTTACTATCTTCTGATAGTTCTAATATGTATCCTTGATGGTTTATATATGCATATTGTCCTAAAAAGTCTACACTATATTCATGTTTTCTTTCAGTTACCTCAATTTCTATAATACTTGGTATTCTTCTATGTATTTTTACATCTTCTATATAACTGTTAGATTTTATTTTTTCTGCTACTTTTGAACTTATAAATTTAAATATATTATCCCCAGTTTTTAATTCAGATAAACTAATTATTGTTTCTTGGCTTAGGGTTTCATTATTTACTACTTGGATTTCTTTTATATTAAATATTGGAGAAACTAAGGCAAATGTAATTGCTCCACCAATTATTGCTAACAATAAAAATATTTTTAATACTAACTTTATTTTTTTATTTCGCGATTTTCTTTTATTTTCCTGCTGTTGTATTTTATTTCTTTGCTCTTGGTCTTTTTTTATTTTATTCTTATTGGTCATTTGTATTACTTCTTCTGTTTCGTCATCAAAATCTTCTTTTCTTATTTTATTTTGCTCTTGAATTCTTTTTTCTCTTTCTTTTATTTTTTGATTACTACTGTTTTTACTATTTTTTCCTTTTTTCTGTGCTTGTCCATTCATGTAATACAAATTAACTTCTTTAGCTTTTTTAGTTTTTTTTGCCACTTTGTTACCTCCTTGCCTTAATAATATTTATATATGGTAAGAAGTAGGGCGTTTTATAAATTTGCCCTAGTTCTTATTCATTTTAATTGCTATTCCTAATTTATTTAATTTTTCTTCAAATTTCTCATATCCTCTTAAGATGTATTCTATATTTTCTACTTTTGTTGTACCTTTTGCTGCTATTCCTGCCATTACTAATGCTGCTCCTCCTCGCAAATCAGTTGCTTTTACTGTCGTTCCATACAATTTTCTTACACCTTTTACTATTGCTGTTTTTCCTTCTACTTCTATTTTTGCTCCCATTCTGGCTAACTCTTGTGTATATTTATATCGATTTTCAAATAAATTTTCTACAATGATAGATGTTCCTTTGGCTACTGCAAGTAGGCTTGTAAATATTGATTGCATATCAGTTGGAAATCCGAGGATATGGCATAGTTTTTATATTTACAGCTTTTAATTTTTTTGGTGCTTTTAATTCTATTATATTTTTTTCAATTTTCAAATTACATCCTGTTTCTTCTAATTTATGAATAATTGGTGTAATATGATTTTGATCTGCACCTTTTACTAAAATATTTCCTCCCGTCATTGCTGCCATACATAAAAATGTTCCTGTTTCTATTCTATCTGGCATAATATTATAACTTACATCTTTTAAATTTTTTACACCTTCAATTTGTATAATATCAGAACCTGCACCTTGTATTTTTGCTCCCATTTTATTTAGTATGTTTTGCAAGTCGATAATTTCTGGTTCTCTTGCAGCATTTGTAATAGTTGTTTCTCCATTTGCTAAACATGCTGCTAAAATGGCATTTTCAGTTGCTCCTACACTTGGAAAATCTAAATTTATTTTTTCCCCTGTTATTTTATCACAACTACATGTAATATTTCCATAGTTTTTGTGAATATTTATTCCTAATTTTTCAAATGCTTTTAAATGTAAATCTATTGGCCTTGTTCCAATGTCACATCCACCTGTTTGTGATAGTTTGTGGGTACATAAATTTTAAGTGAAATGCTAGCCCTCCGTTTTCGTATAATTCATTATACATTTCGTCATTTAAATTGTATTCTTCTTTTATTTTAGATGTTATTTCTTTTGGGTTAAATACTACGATTTTATCAAATATCCTTGATAACTCTTCTTTTGTTAATCCGTTTTTCTTAATATCATCTATTGCCTTAAAGATTAAATCTTCTTTATCTTCTAGTTTATTTAAAGTATTAAATTTGCTTTCTACTTCTTGTAATTTTTCTTTTTCATATTTTATTTTCTTTTCTAGTTCTTGTTTTTTATCTTTGTAAATAAATTCAGGGATTAAATCGTTTAGCTTATCTTCATATACTTGCTTAAATTGTTTTTCTAATTTTTCTAAAGTTTGTTT
>CANQHU010000013.1 GCA_947623945.1 uncultured Clostridia bacterium
ATATTTGGATTATAGCAAAAAAGAGTTGCGTTAGCAACTCTTATAAAGAAAAATCTTGATTTTTCTTATTTTTTATTAACTGTCAAAGATGAGATTATAACATATTATAATAAGAAAAACTATAATAGTTGAAACAATTAAAAAAATCTTGTATAATAGTTATATCAAATAATTGGAGGGAAGAAAAATGGAAAAAGTAGCAATTGTAACAGGAGCATCAAAAGGAATTGGAAGAGAAATAGCAAAGGAACTTGCAAGAAAGCAAATAAAAGTAATTGCAAATTATAATAATTCAGAAAAAGAGGCAAATTTATTAAAGCAAGAACTAGAAAAAGAAAACATAGAAATAGACATAGTAAAAGCAGATATAACAAAAAGGGAAGAAATAAAAAAATTGGTACAATTTGCAGAAGAAAAATACAAAAAAATAGATATTTTAATAAATAATGCTGGAATAAGTGAATATAAAATATTTACAGAAGAAACAGACGAAGATTGGAATAGAGTTATAAGCACTAATTTATATTCAGCATTTGCAATAACACAAGAAGTTTTGCCCAATATGATTCATAATAAAAATGGATGTATTATAAATATTTCATCTATTTGGGGAATAGTTGGAGCATCATTAGAAGTATTATATTCAATATCAAAAGCAGGAATGAATGGTATGACAAAGTCCTTAGCCAAAGAATTAGGACCATCAAATATTAGAGTAAATGCAATAGCTCCAGGAATTATTGATACGCAAATGAATAGCAAACTTTCAATAGATGAAATAGATAAAATAAAAGAAGAAATTCCATTAGAAAAAATAGGAAATCCTTCTGATATTGCAAAATGTGTTAATTGGTTAATAGAAGATAATTATACTACAGGGCAAATTATTTCTATTAATGGTGGTTGGGCTATTACATAAAAATAAAAAATACCAAAAGTAAAATACTTTTGGCACTTTTTTTATTTTCCAGTATCAGTTATTTTCCTTTTATAATTTCCAGATATTATTTTTGGAAGATATGTAATTAATTTATAAACAGCTAAACGAATCTTTTTACTCCATAAATAAGATCTTCTGAGTTTTCTAACAGAACCTAAAGCAACAGGTTCATCTTCTAAAACCAATAATTCAGTTTGTACTTTTTCTAATGGGAAAATGTAGTTTTGACCATCATTATTGTCCCAACAATCATTTTCGTTTTTAAAACAGAAGTTGAAAGTTTCTCCTTCTCCTAATTCAATTTCAGCTTGAAATCCTAAATCAGTTTTTTCCATTTTTACATCGGTTACATTATCCCAATTAAGACCGAAACCATAATGAATAGAAACCTCTTCAGAACAATTTTGAAAAAGTTTTCCTACATAAGAAATCTTGATTTTAGTATTTTCAATTAATTTGTCAGTGTTAAAAAATATATTCTTTGTTAATTCCATTGTTTTATCTCCTTATTTATCTTTTGCTGTCAACATTATAATATTAAATTCTACAATGTTCAAGTGTTTTTTTAAAATTTTTTAAAAAAATAGGAAATTTTGTCAAAAAAGGCATATAAAAAAATCAAAAACATATGATTTAATATAGATTTTATCAAGATTATGTTGTAAAAAAACTTAGGTTGTGATAAGATTAGATTAGAATAATTGTAAGGGGAAATAAAAATGAAAGGATTAAAAGAAAATTCTAAAGAAGAAATGAAAGAAGATCCAAAAAAGATGAAAAAAGAAAAAAAACAAGAAAATGATGAACTAAACCAAGGGCAATTCAAAAAAGTGGAAGAAAGTCCAAAAAAAGTTCAAGATGCAGTTGAAAAAATGATGGAATACAGAAAAAAAAGAATTATATTTCCAATAGCAATAGCAACAATTGTAATAATTATAGTTGCATTTTGCTCTACAATTTTTGCTTTAGTCAATATGAACAATGAAAAAATGATAAGTGGAATTACTATTGAAGGAATTGATGTATCAGGATTATCAAAAGAAGAAGCAAAAGCAAAAATTAATACAGTTTATCAAGAAAAGAAAGAAAAAGAAATTGGAATTAAATATCAAGATTATACAAACACTTTAAATCCAACACTATTAGAAGTAAATTATGATGTTGATAAAGCAATAGAAGAAGCATATTCAATAGGCAAAAAAGAAAATATATTTATAAACAATTATGAAATCCTATTTACTTTAATTGGAAAGAAAAATTATGAAGTAGAAATGACCTTAAATGAAGAAGTAGCAAAGCAAACAATAGCAGACATAGGAGTTAAACTACCAGGAATTATTATTGAATCTAGTTATGCAATAGAAGATAACGAATTAATAATTACAAAAGGAACAGCAGGAATCGTAATTGATTCAGAAGATTTATTAGATAAAGTAAAAGCAAGACTAAACAATATAAACAGTAAAGATGATGACATTGAAATTCCAGTAAAACAAAAAGAACCAGAACCAATAGACATAGATAAAATACATGAAGAAGTTTATACAGAAGCAAAAGATGCTTATTACGAAAAAGAACCATTTGCAGTTTATCCAGAAGTAGAAGGAATTGATTTTGATATAACAGCAGCAAAAGAACAATTAAAAGAAGACAAAGAAGAATATGTTATACCATTAATTATAACAAAGCCAAAAATAACATTAAATCAAATAGGAGCGGAAGCGTTTTCACAACAATTATCAACATTTACAACAAGATATGATGCAGGAAATACAGATAGATCAACGAATTTAATGATTGCTTGTGAAAAATTGAATGGTAAAGTAGTATTACCAGGAGAAACATTATCTTATAATCAAACATTAGGACCTAGAACTATAGCAGCAGGTTATAAAACCGGAAAAGTATATTCTGGTGGGCAAGTAGTAGACGGAATAGGTGGAGGAATTTGTCAAATATCTTCTACACTATATAATGCAGTTTTAATGGCAAACTTAGAAATTGTAGAAAGAAAAAATCATCAATTTGCAACAAGTTATTTGCCAGCAGGAAGAGATGCAACAGTGGCATATGGAGTAATTGATTTTAAATTTAAAAATACAAGAAAATACCCTATTAGATTAGTAGCAAGTGCAAAAAATGGAATTGCAACAGTTTCTGTTTATGGAATTAAGGAAGAAAATGAATATACATTTAGTTTCAGCACAAAAACCGTAGCATCTATACCTTTTTCTACAAAATATGAAGAAGATGCAAGTTTACCAGCAGGAACAGAAAAAGTTAAACAACAGGGAGTTAATGGGTTAAAGACAGAAACTTATATTACTAAAATGTTAAACGGAAAAGTAATATCTACAACATTACTTTCAAAAGATACATATGACCCAATGACAAAAATTGTTGCCAAAGGAAAAGGAGCAGCACCAAGTACTCCAAGTACACCAGAAACACCAACTACCCCAAATACAGAAACTCAAGAACCAACAGGTCAAGAAACAAACAATACCAATACTACTAATACAATAACGAATTCAGCACCAACTTCATCAACAAATATTACAGAAAATAAAACTAATTAAAAGGGCATGAATATAATAATAAAAAGTTCCCAAAGAAAATTTCTTGGGAACTTTTTGCTATGTAAACTATTGACAATAAGTTAAAATCATACTATAATTAAACAAGTCAAAAGTTTATGGGCCATTAGCTCAGTTGGTAGAGCAGCAGACTCTTAATCTGACGGTCGGAGGTTCGATCCCTCTATGGCTCACCACTTTTTTATATCAAAAAAATTTATCTACCATCATCATATCTTTGAAATCTATCAAGATCAAAGTCACTCATACCTTTATGTTTTTGACCTGTCCATTTAGAAGATTCAAGTTCAGCCATTTTAGAATCAGTAGTACGTTTTGGTCTAGTAAGTTCTGAAAGCCTATTTTCCAAACTAGAATTAAGCCTTTCTAACTCATCCAAACTTTTTCTTTTTAAGTCATAACTAGAAACATGTGATAAATTCCATAAACTACTATCAAAACTATTTATACGCTCTATTTCATGTACAGTATCTACTATTTTATCAGCTAATCTTGATTTTTCATATTCTTCATTTACTCGTGATTGTGGTTGTGCTGATTGCTCACTCTTTGAACCTGAAAAAAATCCACGTATATTATCTATTAAACTCATAATAATTCCCCCTTTAAAAGGATTTTTTAATATACATAAATTATACCATAAAAGCCATAAAAAGTCAAAAATTCCCAAGGTGTAAACATTTTTGAAAATTTTATGTTATAATATAGGAAAAAAAGGGGGCAAAAAATGAAAATAGAAGAAATAATATTAGAATGGGATTGGGAAAACATAGCAATACCAAGCAAAAACATAAAAAGAATAGAATATGACAATCCAAAAAACTGTAAAAATGTTTTATTAGAAATAGATCTAAAATATATCAAAGAGCAAAAAATAATAGAAAAAGTTCAAAACCAAAACATTTGGAGCATTCAAATAAAATATAAAAATAACAACAATATTTCTTTAACATTACCATCATATAGAAAAGACAATTACTGTAGCGAAAATAAAGTTTTTAATGAATGGGAAAATAAAAACCTATGTGAGCATCATCAAGAAAAAGAAAACACATATATAATTGAATGGCATGAAATAGAAGAAAAAGAAGCAAATATGAATTATGAAGAAATGAAAATATTTTTCAAAAAAGATAATTTAATAAATATTTGCAATTTGAAAAATAACTTAGAAATAGAGATATTTAAGCGAATTTTAAATAATCCAAAAATTGAAAAAGAAGGGTTATCAATAAATTATATTTTAATACCCAAAACATATAAGAAAAACCAATTAGACCAATTAATTTATGAAATTGAACAAAAGCAAAAAGCAGAAAAAAATGTTTTAATAGTTAATGATAACATAAATATAGAACAATTAATTAAGGATTTATGCAATAAAAAAAGTGATAATTTAGTAGTTACTAGCTATTCAAAGATTAATAAAATATGGTATAATATTCACAAAGAATGGAATTTGTTATAAAAGAGGAGAAAAATTAAATGGAAAAAAGTTCGGTTGAAAAAACTATTATAAAAAGATATCTAAATAAAAAGGGCTATTGGATGAGAATTAGAAAAAAATCGCCAAAAAATAATCAATATATTGTGTATTATAATGGAATAAAAGTTTTTTCTTATGAAACCCAGAACAAAAAATTTGAACTAAATAAGGCAGTATTTCTATTAAATACAAAAAATTACGAAGCCATAAACATGGAGCCTCCAGAAAAATTACTAGAAGATATAAAAACTATAGAAAAAAAGGGATTTAAATTTAAAATACAAAAAACAATTTTAATACAAAGTTCAGATAATAAAAAAAAGTATAATCAATATAAAGAAATAATACAAAAAGAAATTTGTCAAAAATGTTCAAATTATGTAGAAAGTTGCACAATAGACGAAGACAAAATTATTGTTGTACTAAAAAATGCAGAAAGCATGACATTTAATGATATGTTTGAATTAGCAAAAATAGGATTTAACATTACAGTAGCAAAAAGCCAAAAAGAATCACGAGGAGTTCGCAAAATAGAAATAAACAATAGTATTAAATTAGAAATTGATGAAGAAAATTTAGAAAAATTAAAAACAAAAGATTTTGGAACGTTAGAAAACATCATGGAAAGAAGAATCAATATATATTGCAATCCAAATTATAAAGATAGAAAAGATGATTTTGCAATTCCTTCCAAAACAGAAAGCAATCAAGAAAAACAATTTCAACAAAAATTAATGGAAAAAATAGATATAGCAGAAAATAAAAGCCAAGAAATTATTGATGAAAATACAGTTCCTTTTGAAATGGAATTTACAGCATATCAAAACAAAAAAGAAAAAGGAATTAAATCAATAAAAGGTAGAATAGATAATATTTTTATAAGAAATCATACATTAGTTTTAGTTGAATTAAAATATGGTTCTGGCGTCATAGGTGGAACTAATGGAATTCATAAACATTTAATAGATATCCTTTCGTGTTTTGAAAAAGAAAAAAATAAAAAGCAAATTTTACAAGAAGTTACCAATTATATAAAAGAAAAAAATGAAATATTAAAAAATAATGGAATTACGGAAAATATAATAAACGGTTTTGATAACAAAAATGATGAATTAGAAGATGTTGAGTATCACATTATTTGTGGTTACCAAGATAAAAATGAAGTGTTAGAAGCCATTAATTCTATATACAATAAAACATATAGAGAAATTATGATTGAAGAAGAAAATGAAAATAAATTACGAGAGATGATAAAAAGGGGCTATAACAAAGAATATATTAATACATACAAAATACAAGATTTTATAAAAAATTTAAAGAATAAAAAAGTGCTAAGAAATATAAAAATTTATTTGGTTGATGATGAATATAAAAATTTTGAAGATTATAAATATACTAAATAATTTAAAATAAATGAAGAAGGGGATGAAGCAAATCTATGGAAAAACAAATGCACAAAAAAAGGAAAAAGAAGAAAAATGGACTAAATTACAAAAGAGTAGCAATTGCAATTTTTTTAACTATTGTAATAATATTTGGAATTTCGGAATTAGTATACACAATTACACACCTAAATGTGGATAAACAACCTGAAAATGTAGCAGAAGTGGAAGAAAAAATACCAGAAGATAGTGTAGCAAGTATTGTAGCAATTGGAGATACTTTGTGTCATAGTCAAAATTTTAAAGATGCATATAATAGCCAAACAGGAACTTATGATTTCTCTCCAATGTTTAAATATGTAACAAAATATTTTGAAGATGCAACTGTGGCAGTTGGAAATTTAGAAGCTACCCTTGCTGGACCTTCTAGACCATACACACGGATATCCAACATTTAACACCCCAGAAGCTCTAGCAACAGACTTAAAAGAATTAGGTTTAGATATAATGACAACCGCAAACAATCATGCACTTGATATTGGTTATACAGGCTTAGTTTCTACATTAAATTATTTAGATGAAGCGGGATTAGAACACACTGGAAGAGCAAGAAGTCAAGAAGAACAAGATAAAATATTAATGAAGGACTTAAATGGAATAAAAACAGCATTTTTATCATTTACTTATGGAACTAATGGCATACCGCTTCCTACAGGCAAAGAATATTGTGTAAATTTAATTAATAAAGACGTTATAAAACAAAAAATAGATCAAGCAAAAACAGAAGGGGCAGAATTAATTTGCGTTAGTATGCATTGGGGAGATGAATACAAAACTAAACAAAATGCAGAACAAGAAGATTTAGCAAAGTTTTTAATTGAAAATGATGTAAAAGTTATTTTGGGATGTCATCCACATGTATTAGAACCGATGGAAATGAAAACAGTTACTATGGAGGATGGAACAACAAAAACAGCTTTTGTAATATATTCTATGGGAAATTTCTTCTCTGCACAAACTTACGAGAATACTAGAAACACTCTTATTTTAAATGTTCAAGTAAGAAAAAATGGTCAAACTGGAGAAATAACAATTGATAATGCAACATATACTCCTATATATGTTTATGATAATAATTCTGGACAAAATCCTAATGCAAATGGACAAGATCGTTATGAATTATTAGATATAGAAACTATTATAAAAGAATATGAAGCGGGAACAGGAAATTGGAATCAAACTATGTATAATTTAGCAAAAACAGAATTAGAAAGAACAGTTAATATTTTAGGACCAGAAATTGTAAATAAATAAGTACAAAAAATAAAAAGTTTAGAATTAATTATTTATTCTAAACTTTTTAATCTTAATGCATTTAAAATAACAGTTATACTACTTAAAACCATAGCTAAACTTGCAATCATAGGATTAATAGAAATATTAAAAGGTTTTAACAAGCCAATACTAATAGGAATCATTAAACTGTTATAGAAAAATGCCCAAAATAGATTTTGTTTAATATTTCTAACAGTTTTCTTACTAATATTTCTTAAATTAATAATACTGTATAAATTATTTTGAGTTAAAACTACATCAGAAGAATAATTTGCAATATCAGTACCACTATTAAAACTTACGCCAATATTTGCATTTACTAAAGCAGGACTGTCATTAATACCATCTCCACACATCATAACAAATTTGTTTTCTTCTTTTAATTTCTTTATAATATTTGCTTTTTCAGAAGGAACAACATCAGAAATAACATTAGAAATACCAATATTTTTTGCAATTTTTTCAGCAGTTTTCTTATTATCTCCAGTTAACATCATTGTTTCAATATGATTATCATTTAAAATTTTAATTACTTCTTTTGCATTCTCTCTTACAGTATCATTTACTCCGAATAAGAGCAATTATATTTCTATTTTCTACAACATAAACAATACTATTTCCATCATTTGCTAAATTTTCTTCATCTTTAGTATGAGTATTTTCAATATTATATTTAGAAAGTATTTTAGAATTTCCTAATATATATTCATTAGATTGAACACTTCCTATCATTCCATATCCGCTAATATTTTCAAAATTTTTTACATTTAAAGTTTCCAATTTATTTTCTTTCAAATAATCAGTAAAAGCATTTCCAATAGGATGAGTCGATTTTGACTCTAAACTTCCTATAATTTGCATCAAATCTTTTTCAGGTTTATTACTATAATTTTTAATTTCAGCTATTTTTAAAGTTCCATAAGTTAAAGTTCCAGTTTTATCAAAAACAACAGTATCAACTTTTCTAGCATTTTCTAAAATTTCACTTTTCTTAACTAAAATACCTTTACTTGCACATAACCCTTCACTAATAACAATGGCAAGTGGAGTTGCCAAGCCCAAACTACAAGGACAAGCAACAACTAAAACAGTAACAAATGTAATAAGAGAAGTTGAAAAATCAAATCCTAATAATAAATAAGCAAAAAATGTAACTAATGCAATTATTATAACAGTTGGAACAAAATATCCACTTACCTTATCTGCGATTTTACTAATAGGAGCTTTGGTATTTGATGCCTCTACTACCAATTGCACAATTTCAGAAATAGTAGATTCTTTTCCAATTCTTTCTGCTTTGTATTCTATATAACCATCATAATTAAAACTACCAGCAATAACTTTTGCACCAATTGTTTTTGCGGATTTTTTACTTTCACCTGTAATAAATGCTTCATCTAAATGGGCTTTTCCAAAGGTAATTTCGCCATCAACAGCAATTTTTTCTCCAGGTTTACAAATTACAATATCTCCTTTTTGTACTTCATCAATTGTTACTTGTTTTGGCTGTCCATCTACTTTAATTACAGCATAATTTGGTGTTATTGTTACTAAATTTTGAATTGCTTCTTTGGTTTTGTCTTTACTAATTCTATCAATAAAACGTCCTAGCTTAATGAAATAAATGACAATTGCTGAAGATTCAAAATATAGATTTTCAACATAATGATGATGACCACTAAAAATCATATACGTGCTGTATAAACTATATAAAAAACTACTTAATACACCAATCGCTACTAAAGTATCCATGTTTGGAGATTTATGAATAAGATTTTTAAATCCGTTTTTTAAGATGTCAAATCCATAAATCATAAAACTAATAGCAAATATCAACAAGGAAATAGTGTAATTAATTGGGTTTTTATGCATATCGAAAAATTCTATTGTAGGAAGCCCAACCATGTGACCCATTGAAAGATAAAATAATATAATTGCTAAAAAAGTAAATATAATAAATTTTACTTTTTCATTTTTACTTTTTGATTGTTCTTGGTTTTCTTGAAATAATCCTAAACTTTTAAAACCAGCTTCTTTTACAAATTCTTCGATTTTCTTTTGATTTAAAATTGTTTCATCAAATTCAATTAAGGCATTTGCCATAACTAAATTTACAGAGACATTAGAAATTCCCGTTTGTTTTTTTAAGTATTTTTCTAAGCCGTTGGAACAGCTACTGCATGTCATTCCATCAATTGCTAAAACAATTCTTTTCATAATAATAATCCTTCCTTTAGTTTTTAAACAACTTCAAAATCAAGATCTTGTATTTTTTCTTTTGCTTGTTCTATAACAGAATCATCTTTTGCTACAATTTTAACAGTGCTATCTACATGGCTTGCAACAACTTCTTTAACTCCATTTATAGTTTTTACGGCATTTTGAACTCTGTTTTCACATCCTCCACATACCATACCTTTTACATTTAAAACATATTCTTTCATTTTTAAAACCTCCCAAAATTTAAAATTCTTAATGAATTTAATACACAAATAATAGAAACTCCAACATCTGCAAATACAGCAGACCACATAGTTGATAAGCCAAATGCACTTAAAGCCAAAACAAGTAATTTTACAAAAATAGCAAATATAATATTTTGTCTTACAATTATCATAGTTTTCTTTGATAATCTTATTGCATTACATATTTTAGATGGTTCATCTGTCATAAGAACAACATCTGCTGCTTCAATACTACTGTCTGAGCCTAATCCACCCATTGCAATTCCAACATCAGATAAAGCTAAAACTGGACTATCATTCATTCCATCTCCAACAAAGATAACATTTTCATTTGGAGATTTTGATGCCATAATTTCTTCTAATTTTTTTGCTTTATCAGTAGGAAGTAATTCTGAATATACTTCATCAATTTGCAATTCTTTAGCAATATTTTCACTTATTTCCTTTTTATCTCCTGTTAGCATAACAGTTTTTTTGATAGATTGGTTTTTTAAATCAGAAATTGCTTGTTTAGAATCTTCTTTTATTTGGTCTGCAATAATTATACTACCAACAAAATTTTTTTCAAGTGCAATATATAAAATTGTTCCAACTTCATTAGACTTAATATAATCAATATTATTCTGTTTCATCCATTTTTCATTACCAATTAAAACTTCTTTACCATCAATTTTGCAAGAAATTCCAAATCCAGATATTTCTTGAAAATCTGATATAGAGTTTAAATCAATTTCTTTTCCATAAGCATTTTTTAAAGATAAAGAAATAGGATGGTTAGAATAATTTTCACTAAAAGTTGCAAGTTTTAGCAATTCTTGTTTTGAGATATTAACTGCATCTATTTTTTGAACTTCAAAAGTTCCCTTTGTTAAAGTTCCAGTTTTATCAAATACAATAATTTCACTATTTGCTAAACGTTCTAAATAATTGCCACCTTTTATTAAAATACCCATTTTTGAGGCGCTACCTATTCCTGCAAAAAATCCTAAAGGGATAGATAAAACTAATGCACAAGGGCAAGATACTACTAAAAATGTTAAAGCCCTATAAATCCATACTTGAAAAGTAGATATGTGCAAAACAAAAGGTGGAATAATAGCTAAAATAATTGCAATTAATACTACAATAGGAGTATAATATTTTGCGAATTTTGTGATAAAATTTTCGGATTTTGATTTTTTGCTACTTGCATTTTCTACTAAATCTAATATTTTACTTACAGTTGATTCTGTAAATTTTTTAGTTACTTTTAAAGTTAATAAACTTGTTTGATTAATGCAACCACTTAAAACTGTATCTCCTACAATTACTTCTTTTGGAACAGATTCTCCTGTTAATCCGGATGTATCTAATAAAGAAGAACCTTCAAGTATAATTCCATCTAAAGGAATTTTTTCACCTGGTTTTACAATAATTGTTTCTCCTATATTTACTTCATTTGGATTTACTTTAAAAATTTTATTATTACGCTTTACACATGCAAAGTCAGGTCTAATATCCATTAACTGCGTAATTGATTTCTTTGATTTATCAACAGCATAGTCTTGAAGCATTTCTCCTACTTGATAAAATAGCATAACACAAACTGCCTCTGGAAATTCTTTTATCGCAAAAGCACCTAAAGTTGCAATTAGCATAAGGCAATTTTCATCAAAAAATTTCCCTTTAAAGAAATGCTCAAATGCTTCTTGAATTACATCAAACCCAACTAATATGTAACTTACAAAATATAAAATAGTATTTATTAGTTCATTTTTGAATGGTACAAAAAGAGCAATTAAAAAAATTAAGAATGCTAAAAATATTTTTATTATTTTATTTTTCATGATTTTTCTCCTTGTTGATTATTTTTGTGTTCTATGTGTTCTACACCTATTTCAAATAGTTGTTTTACGTGATCATCGTCTAACATATAATAAACTTCTTTTCCACTTTTTCTATATCGTACAATTCCACTTTTTCTAAGAGCACTTAATTGATGAGAAATGGAAGATTTGCTCATTCCTAGGACATTTGCAATATCACATACACACATTTCATTTTGATCTAATGCAAAAAGAATTTTAGTTCTAGTGGTGTCTCCGAAGAATTTTGAAAAATTTGGCTAAATTATTAAATAAAGTTTCGTTTGCCATTTTTTTTAAGGTGTTTTCTACAATATCTTTGTGAATTATATTGCAATCACATATGAATTCGTTTTTTGACATGTTTAATCTCCTTTCAAAGTTGACAATAATTGAATAAACATTCAACTAATATTATAGTTGAATATTTATTCAATTGTCAATACTTTTTGAAAAAATTTTAAAAATAATTAATGTTCAAATTAAATTCTAGTTTATAATATAAATTTAGTATTATTTGGTTAAAAATACGCCACAAAAAAATTATGTAAATTTTTAAAAGCGATTGACAAAAATCATAAAAAGGGCTAAAATAATAATGTTAAGGAAAAAATAAAAGGAGGGGATGGATTTGCTAAAAATATACAATACAGATTTAGAAACCGATAAATTTGAGGAAATAAAAGAATTTAAAAAAGGAGCATGGATAAACTTAGTAAATCCGTCGGAAGCCGAAATAAAAAAAGTATGTGAAGGAGTAAATATTGAAGAAGACTATATAAAAGATGCATTAGACTATGAAGAAAAAGCAAGAATTGATCAAGATGAAGATGACAATGTAACATTTATAGTTATTGATACACCAACAGTAGAAAAAGCCGAGGAAAATGATATTTATTCAACTATTCCATTAGGAATGATTATAGTAAGAGATGACTTTTTTATAACAGTATCTCTAGAAAAAAACAAAATAATTGAAAACTTTGAAAAAAAGAAAGTAAAAAATTTTCAAACCTATAAAAAAACAAGATTCATTTTTCAAATTTTATACTTAAACTCATCATACTTCTTAAATTACTTAAAACAAATAAATAAAGAAACAGAAATAGCAGAATATATTTTAAAAAATTCAATGAAAAATAAAGAACTTTTAAAACTTTTAAGTTTAGAAAAAGGATTAGTATATTTTACAACATCTTTAAAATCTAATGAATTAGTAATGGAAAAACTAATGAGAGGAAAAATTATAAAATTATATGAAGAAGATGAAGAAATACTAGAAGATGCAATCACAGAAAACAAACAAGCAATTGAAATGTCACAAATATATAGCAACATTTTAAATGGAACAATGGATGCATATGCATCTATAATTTCAAATAACCTAAATGGCGTAATGAAATTTTTAACATCAATTACAATTGTTTTAGCAGTACCTACAATGATATCTAGTTTTTGGGGAATGAATGTTGGTCTGCCATTTCAAAACAGTCCATTTGGATTTGTGGCAATGATATTAATATCAGTTGTTTTAACACTACTTGTAACATATTGGTTAAAACGAAAAGATATGCTAGATTAAAAATTAATAAACTAAAAAACAAGATTAATAAAAAATCTTGTTTTTTTTGAAACTTTTTAATTAACAAAATCGAAAAATTAATAAAATGTATATTTTTTAATAAATCGCATATACTACTAAAAAAGAAAATAAAGGAGGAAAAAAATGAAGATAATAGATAAAATTGCATTAGTATTAATTGTCATAGGAGCTTTAAATTGGGGATTAATCGCATTATTCAATTTTGACTTAGTAGCAGCAATTTTTGGTGATATGACAGTTCTTTCTAGAATCGTTTATGGATTAGTTGGTTTATCTGGTCTATGGGGAATAAAATTATTGTTTGACAAAGACTAATTATAAGAGTATAATAAGGGATAGGCACAAGGTAGGAGTTTTCACATTTTAATTAAAAAGAGGGGAAAATATGACATCAAAAGGAATGAGTTTAGCAAAAGTAATAAAGGGAAGAACATTATCAGAACGTGAGTATCAAATAATTGGACGGTTAGAGGAGGAGCCTAAACTAGGTAAAAATTTAGTATACGTAGCTAATGGGCAAACTCACAACACACAAGAAGTTATAGCAAAAGTCACAAAGAAGGAGAAACACCATCCATTTTATCCGGGAAGGATAATTATTGAAACTGACAAAAATATGTATATTGCAGATGACTTTGTTGCATTTAGCGAAAATTCGCGAAGAGGAAGCAGGCTATGAATTTAGCCTGCTTTTTCGTATAAGTTTTATGCAATAACCTTGAAATTTTAATAAAAATAAAGTATAATAAGTAACGAAAAATTAGCAAAATAGAGTATAGGAGAAAAGAAAAATGTTAAGTGCAAATGGAGTAACCGTAAGGTTTGGAAAAAGAGTATTATTTGAAGATGTTAATATCAATTTCGGAAAAGGAAATTGTTATGGAATCATTGGAGCAAATGGTGCTGGGAAATCAACTTTTCTTAAAGTATTATCAAAAGAATTAGAACCAAGCAAAGGAGATGTAAGCCTAGACAAAGGAGAAAGACTTTCTGTTTTAAAACAAGACCACTTTGCGTACGAAGAATATACAGTAATAGATACAGTAATAATGGGGAACAAAGAATTATATGACATTATGAAAGAAAAAGAGGCAATTTATAGTAAGCCAGATTTTTCAGAAGAAGATGGAATGAAAGCAGCAAAATTAGAAGAAAGATTTGCAGAATTAGACGGATGGAATGCAGAATCAGATGCAGCAATGTTATTAAATGATTTAGGAATAATTCCAGATAATCATTATAAATTTATGAAAGAAATAGAAGCCAAAGATAAAGTAAAAGTGCTATTAGCACAAAGTTTATTTGGAAATCCAGATGTCTTATTATTAGATGAGCCAACAAATGACTTGGACTTAAAAAGTATCAATTGGTTACAAGATTTTTTAATGGATTTTGAAAATACTGTAATTGTAGTATCACATGATAGATACTTTTTGAACAAAGTTTGTACCCATATAGCAGATGTAGACTTTGGAAAAATTAAGGTGTATCCAGGAAACTATGACTTTTGGTATGAATCAAGTCAACTTGCATTAAAGCAAGCAAGAGAACAAAACAAAAAGAAAGAAGAAAAAATCAAGGAATTACAAGATTTTATTGCAAGATTTAGTGCAAATGCTTCAAAATCAAAACAAGCAACATCAAGAAAGAAAACCTTAGAAAAAATTGAATTAGAAGAAATAAAGCCATCAAATAGAAAATATCCATATATTGATTTTAAACCAGACAGAGAACCAGGAAAAGAAATTTTACAAGTAAAAAACATATCCAAAACAATAGAAGGTGTAAAAGTTTTAGATAATGTATCATTTACAATAAAACAGGGGAATAAAATTGCATTTTTAGCAGACAACGAAATTGCAAAAACAGTATTATTTCAAATAATTGCAGGAGAATTAGAACCAGACGAAGGAGAACTAATTTGGGGAACAACAATAACCAAAAATTATTTCCCAAAAGATAATAATTATTTATTTGAAACAGATGAAAACTTAACTGACTGGCTTAGAAAATACTCAAAAGATCCAGATGAAACTTATGTAAGAGGCTTTTTAGGAAGAATGTTATTTTCAGGAGATGAAGCCTTAAAACAAGTAAAAGTATTATCAGGAGGAGAAAAAGTAAGATGTGTATTATCAAAAATGATGTTATCAGGAGCAAACCTTTTAATATTTGATGAACCAACAAATCATTTAGACATGGAAAGTATAACAGCTTTAAATGAAGGAATGAAAAAATTTACTGGAAACATCTTATTTACATCACATGACCACGAACTAACTCAAACCGTAGCAAACAGAATAATAGATATAAAAAACGACGGAAAAATAATTGATAGAGAAATAACCTATAACGAATATTTAGGAGTGGAATAAATGATGAGTAGAGTTGATAAAATAAATTATTATTTGAATATTGCAGAAAGTGTAGCAGAAAGAGGAACATGTTTAAGAAACAATTATGGAAGTATAATAGTAAAAAATGATGAAATTATATCAACTGGATATACAGGAGCACCTAGGGGAAGAAAAAATTGCTTAGATTTAGGGTATTGCATGAAAAAGGATATGCCAAGTGGAAAAGGCTATGATAAATGTAGAGCAGTACATAGTGAACAAAATGCAATGCTAAGCGCAGCAAGAAAAGATATGCTAGGAGCAACACTATACTTAGTAGGAATTAATAAAAGAAATAATGAATATGTAAAAGACAATTGGCCATGTACATTTTGCAAAAGAATGTTAATAAATGCAGGAATAAAAGAAGTCGTAATGCGCGACACCAAAACAGAATATCGAATTGAACAAGTACAAAATTGGATTGAAAATGATGACTCATTAGATTATTAAGGTGTTTTTTGGGACGGGGCAAAAAAACACCCATTGAAAAAAATTAAAAAACACCAGGAGGGAGAAAGATGGATAAAATTATAAAAATAATTGCAGAAGAATTAAATATTAAAGAAAAACAAGTAGAAGCAACAATTAAATTAATTGATGAAGGAAATACAATTCCTTTTATCGCAAGATATAGAAAAGAAGTAACAGGAGGACTTTCAGACGAAACTTTAAGAGACTTAGGTGAAAGATTAACTTATTTGAGAAATTTAGAGCAAAGAAAAGAAGAAGTAATTCATTCAATTGATGAACAAGGAAAATTAACAGATGAAATTTTGCAAGCAGTTGCTATCGCTAAAACTTTAGCTGAGGTAGAAGATATTTATAGACCTTATAAGCAAAAGAAGAAAACAAGAGCAACAGTCGCAAAAGCAAAGGGATTAGAGCCATTAGCACAAATTATTATGGAACAAAAAGAAACTAAACCAATTGAAGAAATTGCAAAAGAATATATTAATATAGATAAATTATCAGAAGAAGATAAAAAGAATAAAGACAAAGTAGTAAAGAACGAACAAGAAGCAATTCAAGGAGCTTTGGATATAATTGCAGAAGATATTTCAGATAATAGTAAATATAGAAAAGAAATAAAAAGGCAATGTTATAGGGAAGCTCTAATTCAAACAAAAGCAGCCAAAGAAGAAGAAAAATCAAATTATGAAATGTACTACGATTATAGTGAAGCAATAAAATACATACCAAGTCATAGAATTTTAGCAATTAATAGAGGAGAAAAAGAGGAATTTTTAAAGGTTAAAATCGAAAAGCCAGAAGACAAAATATTATCTTACATAGAAAGAGATATTTTAAAAGGTGAAACACAATTTACACAAATGCTAAAAGACACTATTTTAGATAGTTTTAAAAGATTAATTGAGCCTTCAATAGAAAGAGAAATAAGAGCAGATTTAACAGAAAAGGCGGAAGAAAAAGCAATTAAAGTATTTGGTAAAAACTCAAAACAATTACTTCTTGGTGCACCAATTAAAGGAAAAACTGTTATGGGGTTTGACCCAGCATACCGTACAGGTTGCAAAATAGCAGTTATTGATGAAACAGGAAAAGTTTTAGATTATACAACTGTCTACCCAACAGAACCACAAAATGATGTTGTGGGTGCTAAAAGAGAACTTTTAAAATTAATCGAAAAAGATGAAGTTGATATGATAGCAATTGGAAATGGAACAGCATCACGTGAATCTGAAATGTTTGTCGCAGATATGATAAAAGATACTTCAAGGGATGTTCACTATGTAATAGTAAGTGAAGCGGGTGCATCTGTATATTCTGCATCAAAACTTGCAACTGAGGAATATCCAGATATAAATGTTTCTATTAGAGGTGCAATATCAATTGCAAGAAGATTGCAAGATCCTCTTGCAGAACTTGTAAAAATTGATCCGAAAGCAATTGGTGTAGGTCAATATCAACATGACGTTAATCAAAAGAAATTGGCAGAAAGTTTAACAGGAGTCGTAGAAGATAGTGTTAATAAAGTAGGAGTAGATGTAAATACTGCAACTCCATCACTTCTTTCTTATGTTTCAGGAATTAACAGTACAATAGCAAAAAATATTGTAAAATATAGAGATGAAAACGGAAAATTAAAAAATAGAAAACAATTATTAAAAGTTCCAAAACTAGGTAAAGCAGCATTTGAACAATGTGCAGGTTTCTTAAGAATATTTGATGGGGACAATCCAATAGAAGTAACTGCAGTTCACCCAGAAAGTTATGAAGCAACAGAAAAACTTTTAAAAGAATTAGGTTTTGATAAAAATGATTTAAAAAATAAAGAAAAATTAGAAGAACTAAAAACTAAACTAAAATCAGTAAATGTAGGAACAATGGCAAAACAATTGGAAATTGGAGAAATGACATTAACAGATATAATTGCAGAATTATCAAAACCAGGAAGAGATCCTCGTGAGGATATGCCAAAGCCAATATTAAGAAGCGATGTTTTGAAATTAGAAGACTTAAAAGAAGGTATGGTATTAACAGGAACTGTTAGAAATGTAATAGATTTTGGCGCATTTGTCGATATTGGTGTAAAACATGATGGATTAGTACATATATCTGAAATGAGTGATAAGTACATAAAAAATCCTTCTGAAATAGTATCTGTAGGGGATATTGTTAAAGTAAAAGTAATAAAAATAGATAAAGAAAGACAAAAAGTAGCACTTTCAATGAAGGTATAAAAAAGTTTTAAAAAAGGCTTTAAAAGTTGGACATTATAAATTAGGTAACTCGATTGGAATGTTCTCTGTATTCAACAGGGAACATTCCTTTTCACTAAGGTGCCAATACTACTCGGAACGAGTCTGTTGTCGCCTTAACACACGAACTATGAGAGAAGCAGAAAATCCCAGCGTCTTCCCTGCTTGAATTCCCACTACGAATAAAGAATGGAACTCTCATATCTACAGGAAACAAACCTATCTCGCCAAACCATGAACTCCAATTAGGTATATTAGTTGATGTTTCATACAATGCGTCACCTTTCATTCCAGATGTATTACTATAACTATTTAGTGTATATACTGTCTTCCATTTTGTACTTGTACTTTGTTCAGATTCATCAGCTCCATATAAATCACCTTTTGAAGTTCCTCCATTTTTTGACAAATTATCTTCTGAATTATTTTCTTTGGAATTCAAATATGATGCTGTACGCTCCCATGCTCCTCCACTCATATCATATACTCCTGTTGCATTATAGGTTGTGCTTTGATTTGCGTTTGTTGTATATATTGTGTTTATGTCATTTGATCCACCTGTATAACTATTTGAGTTTCCAAATTTTTCAACCTCATTTCCATGTACTCCATATTCACTATGTGCCAAATATGCCGTTGCTCCCCATTCACTATTTTTTGCCATGTGTGAATTTAATGTTACTGTTTCGCTAAATTTTGCACTTTTTGCAAATTTATATTGTTCATTTATTGTCATTTCTCTTAGTGATAATACTGCTGGTCTTACACTTAATGTTCCTGTTGCTGATTCGGAATCATATTCTCCTGTTGATTCAAATTTTCCTACCCATATTCCTGTTAGTTCTTTATCCCATCCACCGTTTTCTGGTTTTGATGTAAATGCTGGGTGCACTAACCATTTTCCATCTGTTCCATTAAATTCTTTTCCAATTCCTGCTTCTTCATCTGTTGTATCTATAGTTATTGTTTTTCCCTCATCTTCCGAGTTTAATGGCTTATTATTAATATCTATAAATATAATATCTATTGCTCCTGCTATATTACTATGGTATCCTCCTTCACCTTCTTTATTTGGAGTTATCTTATAGGCAAACCTCGGAATCCACACAAACATACTTCCATCTGCCGTTATTGCATTAGCCCATTTATTTGTTTCGTTTGATAAATTTCCTGTATATACTATTGGTGTCATTGTTCCTACTAATTTTGGTGTACTTACTTTTTGTCCTCCATAACTATACCAATTTTCATCTAATCTTTTTGTTTTTTTCCATAATTTTGGTGCTTCTACATCTGCTACTAATTTACTTTCATCTCTTACATTTCCATCTTCTGATATTTCAAATTCATATCCGTCTATACTTATTGTTGCTGGCAAACTTGTTATAGGCAATCCACTTTTTTCGCCTGGTATATTTGTATTTATATTATTATTTAATTGTTCTAAATCTATTTTCCCTATTTTATTATAACTTGCCAGTACTTCTATTGCTATCATATCTTCTATTTCTGCTCTTGTGTTAGCATTTGTTGCATACTGTGCTTTTATTAATAGGCCATTATCTCCAAATAAAGCATTTATACTTACTCCGTGCCAAAATTAAAATTACAATTATAGTTATTACTAGTGCAATTAGTGTAATACCTTTATTAGTACTCTTAACGTTTAATTTTTTGATTTTTTCTTTGTTTTTCTTCATTTTTATTTACTTTCTCCTTCTTTGGTTTAATTTGTACAATTTTTTACAAATTATGTAGTTTTGGTATTAATATTTTACTTTCAAATTATAGCACAGAAAAAAATCATTGTAAATGCTTTTTCTTGAAATTTAAAATTTATAACAAAGTTGTAATCAAAATGTAATATTACGTTTCACTATTTAATCAGCAAAATAAAAAATCCTAATTACTTAGGACTTTTTATTTATATTGTTCTTGAATTTCTCTAATTTCTTCAGGATGATTACGCAAAATATCTAAAAATACATCAGTCAATTCTGGATCAAATTGAGTACCTTTACATCTTTCAAATTCTTCAATAACAGTTTCTAAAGACATAGAATCACGATAAGTTCTTCTTGATGTCATAGCATCAAAACTATCTGCAATAGCAGTAATTCGTGCCAAATAAGGAATATCAAGACCTTTTAATTGACTAGGATAACCATGACCATCAAATCTTTCGTGGTGATGCTTTACAATAGGAATCATATTTTTAAATATAGTAGCAGTTGATAAAATATGTGCTCCAATAGAAGGGTGATTTTTAATTTCAGAATATTCATCATCTGTTAATTTTGAATCTTTTAATAAAATACTATCTGGAACTCCTATTTTTCCTATATCGTGAAATAAACCACCAATTCTCAAAGTTCGTAAATCATCTTCTGACAAGCCAAGATGCTTACCAATTAAAACAGAATAAGCAGAAACTCTATCAGAATGACCTCTAGTATATGAATCTTTTGCTTCAACTGTATAGCGCAAAGTTTCAATACTTTCTAAATACGCTTTTTCTAGT
Organism: uncultured Clostridia bacterium; assembly: GCA_947623945.1. Classification (GTDB taxonomy): domain Bacteria; phylum Bacillota; class Clostridia; order TANB77; family CAG-508; genus CAG-269. Next base: position 21,293 of record CANQHU010000013.1, read on the forward strand.
TCCTTATTAATTTCTTTAATTTCGTTCATTTGAGCAATTGACTTAATGCCAGATTCAATCAAAAGTAACAATTGATCAAACTTATCGCTTTTTTCGCAATACCCTTGAATATCAAGTCTTCTAATAGTTTCTAAAGGTGGAGCTAAATCCTTATGCCCAGTTAGTAACAAAATATATAATTCTTTATTAAACTCTCTTATTTTTTCTACGACTTGATCACCATGAATCGGAGTCATAATAAAATCTAAAATCATTAAATCAAAATGTTCATTTTTAACTCTTTCTATTGCATCTAGTGGATTTGTAACACCTGTAAATTCATATCCAGATCTTTTTAAGAAGATTGACAAAGAATCAATAATACCTTCTTCATCATCAACAGCAATAATCCTATAATTTCTATTTTCAACATTTTCAGAATTTTGTAATCCTTTTCTCATATTTCAACCTCATCAATAATAAAATAATTATTTATCCACATTATATTAATAAAAAGTGGAAAAAGCAAGTCTTTTTTAAAAATAGAACAATCTAGTGCCTGTGTCAAACTAGTGCCTGTCCCCACATTGACAAAAAGGTGGCATTAGTGCCTGTCCCCACATTGACAAAAAGGTGGCATCGGTGCCTGTCCCCACAACCGCACCAACAACCGCATCACTACAATGGTAAGATTATTTTGAAAGTAGTGCCTTTTTCTGGCTCTGATTCAACTGTAATGTTTCCTTTAAAGTGAGCACGAATTGTTGAATAAGACATATATAATCCAAGTCCAGTACCATTTTTTCCTTTAGTTGTAACCATTTCTTTAAATAATTTATTTTTTACGTTATTTGGTAAGCCAGGTCCGTAATCTCTAACTGAAATAATAAGATTATTTTCTTCTTTTTCAACAATTAAATCTATTGTTTGATCTGTTTTTCCGTTATATGCTTGAATTGAATTTGATATCATATTGTTTATTACTTGTATCAAGCTATTAATGTCACCATGAATAACTGTATTTTCGTCTGTTTTAAGAGCCATATTTAAATAAATAATTGCATTTTTTAATTCATGCTTCATTAAGATATCAACTCTTTTTAAAACTTCTCCAATTGTAAAGGAAATTTCTTCTTGATTTGCCATTGTAACTGCTTGACCTTTTACGGCAGTAATAACATCAGACATGTATTCTGTATGTGTTTTAATTTTTGCAATCCATTCTGACATGTCATATGCAATATCATGATGGTCTTGGCTATTTACTTCTGGATCATCAATAGAAGAATCATATTCTTTTACTAAGTCAGATAACCCCTCTGCTGCACCTGATATAGACATGATAGGTGTTTTTAAGTTATGAGCAATACCTCCAATTAATTGACCAAGAGATGCCAAACGTTCTCTTTCCATCAAAGTTTGTTGATTATCGTGAATTTGAGAAATATTTTTCTTGGTTAAATCTTGAATCTTATTAAATTCAACAGTTAGTTCACCTAATTCATCATTAGATACTATAGGGATTTTCTTAAATTCAGCATTATTTTTAGTGTTTATTTCATTAAGACCATTAACAATAATCTTAATTTGACTTGAAAGAGAAGATGAATAATACCAAACTAAGAAAGATATTATGCCAAATAAAACAACAAAAGTGGTTATAATGTATACTAATGCATCTTCGCCAGAAATAGGGAAACGAACACCTATAATATAATTTTCACCATTGATAGAAATATGTTTAATATATCCTCCGAGTATTTACAGCATAGTGTTCATAAACTCTACCATCATATTTATCTGATAATTCATATATATATTTCTTGAAGAAATCAGTCAAAGGTATACCATCTGAAGTTGTTATATTTTTATCAGAATCTATTACAAAATAAGTGTGAGTATCATCAATGTAATCTAAACGGCTTAGAGTTTCAAGTAATTCATCACTACTATTAAATGTTTTATTATCAAAATTGTACTTTAATTCATTTTTATAATAATAGTAAAAATCATTTCCTCTTACATTAACTAATCGAGAGTATGCAACAATAACTGTGAAAAATAAACCTGCAATTAGTAGTGGCAATAACAATAAAATCATATCATTTGATAGTTTTGTATGCTTTTCACCTAATAGACGATTTTCTTTAAAAGTTGAAATAAGAATAGGCTTAAATAGGTTTCGAGAAAATACATATGAGATAGTAGCATTAAAAGTCAAAATAGAAACCCATAAAATAGCAACTGTTATACCAGAAGATTCTAATTCGTGTTTTACAATAGGCATACCAAGCCCAATTGTTATTGCAATAAAAGGTATAATAATTTGTAACAAATAAAACTTAGTAGGAGCAGTAAGTAGAGTTTTTCTTATTTCCTCTACAGAATATTTAGAATTACTTGCCCCATTTTTTTCAAAGTTTGCAATTTTCTTAAATAAGAAAAATCGTTGATAAAGTACAAATAAAGAAACAACTACAATATATAACAATACAAATTGAGAAGTGTAAGAAAGACCACCATACTCAATCTGAAACTGAGTGTCAACTGTTCCAGGTGGGTAATTTAAAATTTTATGCATAACTGGATACAATCCCCAAGCGCAGATAGATAGAGTTATAACATAAGATAAAATAACTTTTTGATAGGCATATAAACGCTTCATTAAAAATCCTCCTTTATATAAAATGAATCGTTTTGCAATAGTCTATGATTTTTGCAAGATATTTTGAATTTATTTTATTATAATGAAAATCAATATTTTCTAAATATTTTAAAGTAATATCACATTGAGTTTTTACATTTAAGTAAGAAATATTAGTATGTAAATTATAATCATTTATTATCAAAGAATTTGAGTCCAAATCCATTTTTATAATTTTTTTATAAAAATCAGAATCCTTCATAATTTTAATATTATAATTTAAAAGTTCCAATTTGTTAATTAAAGTAAGCATAGTAAATTTACCGAGGATTCATCATGTGAAAGATTTTATTTTGATTTCCATAGTGATAAATTATACTAGTAATTGCTTTTGCAATATCATCAACAGGAGATAAATCAAATTCCTGTAATGTACTACTTTCATAAAAGCATTTATTTTTCAATATAAATTGTAGTTTATTGTAAAAAGCGTTACTATCAATGTTATATTGAAAGAATCCATCTCTATATCTTCCAGTTAAATTGCCTACACGGAAAATATTGGCTTTTAATAAACCTTGTTTCATATTAGTAAGTAAATAATCCTCTGCTAACAATTTGCTTTTTATATAGTAATTTTCTTGATAATTTTGTCCTATAAAGAAATTCTCTTCTGTAAAATCAACACATTGAGGAGAATTTTGCAAAGGCATAAAATCACAAGATACACTAGTTGTAGATATATGATTAAGGCAAATATCGTATTTCATGCAAAAATTTGCAATATTTTTTGAACCATCTAAATTTATTTTTTTAAACTCATCATATCTTCCAATATGTTTAACTAGAGCAGCAGAATGAATTACACAATCGATAGTATTTCCAAGTTTATCTAATTCATCTTCTGATAAACCTAAATTTTTATATTTAATATCTCCTACAACTATTTCAATTTTATCAAATAAAAAATCATCTGTATACATATCTTGAAAATAAAATTTAAATATATTAGAAATTCTATTTTTAGCATTTTCAATACTTGAAGCACGTACTAAACAAAATATTTTTGCATTTGTAGTTAGTAAAGCCTCAAGAATATGAACACCTAAAAAACCGGTACAGCCAGTTAGCAAAATATTTTTAAAGTGACGTTTTCTTATTTGGATTTTATTTAAATCATGCTTTAAGAATGAGTAATTATTAGTAAAAGATGAATCTTTAGATGTAGAAATTTGCTCTAATGCAAAACATAAATCTTTTACAGTAGAATAATCATAAAAATATCGTGTTGGTATAGAAATTCCAATATTTGATAATTCAGATTGTATTTTAATAATTGATAAAGAATCCATACCAAGATTGCTAAAATCTTCATCAATACTAAGTTTTTTAATATATAAACATTTTTCTAAAGCATTACAAATACTTTTTTGCAAATCATTTTCAGGTTTTACGTATTTCTCATTTTTATAAAAATTGAAAGGAGAAGGTAGACGTTCTTTGTCAATTTTTCCGTTTATAGTAAGAGGCAAATCAGTAATTGGAATAAAATGAGAAGGAATCATGTAATTTGGCAGTTTGTTGGTTAAAAATAGTTTTAATTCATAACTTTGAATAGTAAAATCAGAAATATAATATGCACATAAAAGGTCCCTATCATTATAGTTATAATTAATAATAGTGCAACCTTTAATAAAAGGATGAGTATTTAAAGTACGTTCAATTTCATTAAGTTCAATTCTGTATCCTCTAATTTTTACTTGAGAATCATTTCTACCATAAAAAATCAATTCTCCTTGATTAGTCCAACTAACAATATCTCCAGATTTATACATTATTGACTTTGGATGGAAAATATCCTTAATAAAACTTTTAGAAGTCAAATCTGGATTGTCATAATAGCCATTTGATACACAATCACCACCAATATATAATTCGCCTTTTGTTCCAGGAGGACAAAGTTTTAAATTTTTGTCCAAAACATAGAATCTAACATTAGACAAAGGCTTTCCAATTGTAATTAATTTTGTATTTTTATCTAATTTTTTACAACAACAGCCAACTGTAGTTTCAGTTGGACCATACATATTGTAAATATTTGCAGAAGTAAGCCCATTTAAATCCTTAACAAAAGATAAACTAAAAGATTCACCACCAATTCCAATGTCTGTAAGAGAAGAAAATTGATGGTTATTACTTGCTGAAGGCATTAAAGATTGAATTTTGCTAGGAGTACCATATAAAATATTAATATTGTAGTTTGTAATTAAATTATTTAATTTTGAAAAGTCATTTTGCTCTTCTCCGAGTAGATAATACTAAAGTAAGCCCATTTAAAAGAGTAACCCATAATTCATAACCAAAAACATCAAAAGAAACAGATGCCATTGAAAGAACTTTTTTGTCACTTGAATAATCAATTATTTGGGAAATACCAATTAAATAATTATAAAAATTCCTATGAGTTACAGTAACTGCTTTTGGCTTTCCAGTAGAACCAGAGGTATAAAGCAAATATAAAGAATTTTTTGATGATATTTTTGGCTTTTGATATTTAGCCCTAGTTTTAAACGTAGAAATTTCATCAAAATCTGATTTTGAAATAACATATTTTGATTTAGAATTCTCAATCATATATTCTTGTCTATCTTTTGGATGTAAAGGATCAATTAAAACATATGTACCTCCACATTTAATAATTGCAAGTATTGCAACAATTAAATCAATAGAACGGTCAAGAATTACAGAAACATTTTGACCATTTTTAATATGATATTTTTTTTGCAAATAGATTGCAAATTTAGTAGATAATTCGTCTAAAACTTTAAAAGAAACTTCTGTATTATTGCAAATAAGAGCAACCTTGTTAGGATGTCTTGCTACTTGCTTTTCCCATAAATCTAATATAGTTTTTTTAGAATCATAGTAAACTCTATTTTGATTAAACGTATTTAAAATAATATGTTTTTCTTCTTGTGTTGCAAGTTCAATGTCCTTTATTAAAATATTTGGATTTTGAATAACTTGTGCACAAATATATAATAAGCGGTTATGCATATCTTTAATTTGTGAAGGCTCATAAATTAAAGTTTGATAATCATAAATAAAAGAAAAACAATTAGTATTATCTAAATCATATATGTGAAATAGTAAAGGAATTGCGGAATAACCACTAAAAAACCATTCACAATCGTAATTTACATTATTTTCATCATGATTAGTTCTAGCATTTTGATAGGAAACTGCTGTATCATAAATATTTTCTTTTAATTGGAATTTATTTTTTATATGTGCAATTAAATCTTGAAATGGATATTTTTGATGTCTTAAATAAGAAAATTGAGATTTATTTAAAGACATTATTGCATCTTGAAAAGACATAGAATCTTCAATATCTAGTTTGTATAAAATATTATTTACAAAAAGACCAAATGTATTTTTATCTTTTTGACCAGATCTATTTAAAATAGGTGTAGATACAACAATATGGTTAGACTGTTTTACTTTACTTTCATAAATTGCCATAATAAATAGCATAAAAGTAAAAGGGGATATTTTAAGCATTTTACAAAAAGATACAATTTTTGAAGTCATTTTTTTAGAAAGTTTAAATTCACTTCGGTTTGCTTCATAATTTAAATGAGAAATAGTATTATAAGTTTCTAAATCTTCAAAAATATTTTTTTCAAATAAATTATCCCAAAAAGACTCATCTTGCTTAAATTTAGGACTATTTAAGTAATCAAAATCTTGACTAATAAAATCTGAATAAGAAAATGTATTATTAAAATCAATTGATAAATGTTCACTTTTGACAAGTTTAGAATAAATTGAGATGACAGAACTAACAAGGATTCCCATTGACCACGCATCAGAGATAACATGATGAACACATATAAAAAAACCACCAGTTAAGTCTTCTTCATTTTCGAAAGTTGAAAAATAGTAAAGAGGTGAATCGTACAAATTGAAGCATTTTCTAGAAATAGAATTATATATTTCTTCTTTATTTGTAGAATTTATTTTAAAATGCTTTATATAAAAATTTTCATATTCTTGTTCATATTGCATTACATTATCTTTTTCTAAATGTAGTTGATAACGAATATTATTGGTGCTTTTTACAAAAAGATGAATTGCCTTTTTTAATAATGAGAAATTTACCTTATCGCGAATAGTAACTATACCAGAAATATTATTCATACTGGTATTAGGATAAAATTGTTCCATATTTATTATTGCCTTTTGAGGACAAGTTAAATTAAATAGTTTACGCCTCATTTCAAAATCACCTATTTCTATAAGAAAAAATTTATTCTAACTAGTACCAATTATATAGATATATTAATAAAAAAGCAAGAAAAATGTTGAAAAAAAAAGAATATTAAGATAAAATAAGTCTGAAATAAAAAAGGTATTCCGAAAGGAAGGATGTTAAATGTTAAAAGACAATACAGTAAAGGACTTTAGGGAGTTAATAAATATTGCAGAAAGAGGAAATCCAAATCATATTGTATATAAATTTAAAAAAAATATAGAAATTAGTTATATAGATTTTAAGAAAGATATTAAAGCAATGTCTACGGCTCTTCTATCTTTAAAATTAGAAAACAAAAGAATTGTTTTAGTTGGTAGTAATAGGTATGAATGGTGTGTAAGTTATTTAGCAATAACAACAGGGAATATGTGTGTAGTACCATTAGATAGAGCTTTGCCAGAAATTGAATTAGAAAAATTAATAAAAAGAAGCGGTGCAACCGCAATAATTTTTGAAAATAAACATAAAGAATTTGTAGAAAAAATATTGAAAAATAAAAGCACAAATATAACAGTAGCAATTAATATGGATTCAGACGAATTTAAAGAATTATTACAAGTTGGACAAGATTTACTTGAAATGGGAAATACAAAATATGATGAAATGATAATAGACAATAAAAAAATGTCAATAATGTTATTTACATCAGGAACTACAAATGAACCAAAAGCCGTTATGTTATCACAGTATAATATATGTTCAAATATTACGGCAATAGGTAGGTATGTAAAATTATATCCTCAAGACACACTATTATCATTTTTACCTATACATCACACTTTTGAATGTACAATTACATTTCTATTTGGGCTTTATTGGGGTGCTTCTGTTGCATTTTGTGATGGACTAAAATATATACAAAAAAATTTGCAAGAATACAAAGTATCAGTATTTGTTGCAGTACCAATTATCTTAGAAACTATGTATAAAAAAATTCAAAAAGCAATAGAAGACAAAGGAAAAACTAAGTTGATAAATAAGGTATCAAAAATATCTAATATATTATTAAAATTTAAAATAGATTTAAGAAAAATATTGTTTAAAGAAGTATTAAATAATTTTGGTGGAAATTTAAGAGTAGTGCTATATGGATCAGCACCAATGGATAAAGAAACAATTATTGGCTACAATAATTTGGGAATTGATTTAGTACAAGGATATGGCCTAACAGAAACATCACCTGTTGTTTCAGCAGAAACGGATAAGAAAAAAAGACCTGGTTCAGTAGGATTGGTTTTAGACAATTTAGAAGTTAAAATAGAAAATCCAAATGAAGATGGAATAGGGGAGATTATAGTAAAAGGACCAAGTGTCATGCTAGGATACTACAAAAATGAGCAAGAAACAAAAAAAGTATTAAAAGATGGATGGTTCAGCACAGGTGATTATGGATATTTAGATAAAGATAATTTTCTATATGTAACAGGTAGAAAAAAAGATACAATTGTACTAAAAAATGGAAAAAATGTATATCCACAAGAACTAGAATTTTTAATAAATAAAATTCCATATGTAGCAGAAAGTATAGTATACCAAAGAGGAGAAAGTAATACAGACACTATGTTATGTGCAAAAATTGTATATGATAATGATTTAATAAAACAATATTTAGGGGATAAACCTCAAGAAGAATATAAAAATTGTATATGGAATGAAATAAAAAATATAAATAAAAACTTACCAATATATAAGCATATAAAGAAAATAGTTATAACAGATACTCCATTAGTAAAAACAACAACTCAAAAAGTAAAAAGATTTGAAGAACTAAGGTGATTTTGGGGACGGGGCAAAAAAACACCTTCAAAAAAAGGTGTTTTTTTGCCCCGTCCCCAAAATCATCGTTTAAAAAAATAAATTTTGGAAACACTATTTTAGAGGTGTGTATATTGGGAAAAAGAAGAAAAAAAATGAGTAATGGCAAAAAAGTATTTTTAACTTTTATTCTACTAATCAGTTTATGGATTTTTGGATTTTATTTATACACAACATATCAAAAAATAGAGATACATCCATCTAATTACGAAGCAACAAAAACATTATCCACACAAAAAGAACAAACTGTGGAAAAAGCAGAAGAAAACAGTAAAAATGTGGCAGATGTAATTGAGGAAACAACAAGAAAAGTTGTAGGAATTTCTAAACTAAAAAATACAGGAAATAGCATTTTATCAAAAAGTACAGAAAGCGAATTAGGGTTAGGAACAGGCATTATTATAACAGAAAATGGATATATTTTAAGTAATGAACATGTTACAGGGGAAAAATATAGTAAATGTTATATCACTTTAGAAAGTGGAATTAATTATGATGGAACAGTAGTATGGAGTGATTCGAATTTAGATTTATCAATTACCAAAATAGATGCTAAAAATTTAGAATATGTAGAACTTGCAGATTCAAGCAAAATAAGAGTAGGAGAAACAGTTTATGCAATTGGAAATCCAATTGGTTTTGAATTTAGAAGAACTGTAACATCAGGTATTATTAGTGCAAAAAATAGAACAATAAAAATTGATGAAGAAGAAAATTCTTCATACATGACAGATTTAATTCAAACAGATGCAACAATTAATCCAGGAAACAGTGGAGGACCATTAATTTATCCAAATGGGCAAGTAATTGGAATAAATACAGTTAAAATAACATCAGCAGAAGGAATTGGATTTGCTGTTCCAGTAAATATTATTAAGCCAGTAATGGAAAGTTTTAAAACTACAGGCAATTTTGAAGAAGCAACAATAGGCATATATGCATATGATAAAGAAGTAATGCCATATTTAGATGAAACATCAAATCTTAATTTTACAGAAGGAATTTATGTTGCACAAATTACAAAAAATGGACCAGCAGATAATACGGAATTAAAAGAAGGAGACATTATAACAAATATTGATGGTATAAAATTAAATACGATGAATGATTTAAGACAATATATTTATACCAAAAAACCAAATGATGAAGTTAATTTAAATGTTAATCGAGGGAAAATTAATAGAAATATAAAAATTGTTTTAGGAAAAAAATAATATAAAAAATCCAATTGAAATTATTTACAATTGGATTTTTTATATTTTAAGAAAGTATATAACAAATATTAAGAAATTAATGTGAAACTAAATTACTTTCAAAAAAATCAACTTTTCTATCATAATCTTTAGTGTCTTTATTTGACATATAAACTTCACTACGATTTTTCTTTAAAAATTCGATAATTTGATAAACATCAATCCAAATTTCATTTGGACTATCAACTTGTGATTCATCAAAAATAAGTTGCATACCAAAATGCAGATGAGGAACATTAATATTATTTACATTTTCTTTTATACTATAACCAGTCATACCAAGATAACCAATTACATCACCAGCATTAACCTTCATACCTTCTTTTAAGCTATTGTTGTAAGGATGATTTTTCCTCAAATGTGCATAATAATAGTATCTTTTTGAATCAAAACTTCTAATTCCAATTCTCCATCCACCATATTGATTCCAGCCTAAATGTTCAATAACACCAGATTCAACAGCAATAACAGGAGTTCCAATGCTTCCCATCAAATCATTTCCTAAATGGACTCTTTTAAAGCCATAAGAACGAGAATTTCCAAAATCATCATAATGACTAAAACTATAATTTTTAGCAATAGGAAGAAATGCTTTTAAACCATATTTTTCTTCATAGGTTTTGGAATTTTCACTATTTGTAACTTCAACACAATAATCTCCAATCATTCCACCTAAAACAGCAGAATAACTTTCCAAATAGTAGTTATAATATTTCATAGAAGAAGTTAAATCTTCCATAGTATTTCCCTTTTGTAATTTGGATACTAAATTATCTAAATCACTTGATTTGAAATTTTTAAAATTTCCACCATTTTTACAAGCAAGATAAGCCAAAAGTTCAATCCAATTGTATTTAATTTCTTCTTTATTTTGATGTGAAGTAATATCTAAGGTAGCGGTTTTATTTAAAGCATCTGCTGTTACATTAAAATCTACCCATTTAATTATTTTTTTTGTATCATTATTTTTATCATCTGGAGTCTCATCTATTTCTATATCAATAATAGGCTCTTCTGGAAGGCTAGTATCATCAAAATTATCAGGTTGGGAAGAATTATAAAAATAAAAAAATGCAAATGAACCAGTAATAGCAATAAGTATAAAAAATAATAAAACTAAAATAAGTATCTTCTTTGAAATATGAAAAGAATGAATAAGCATATATTAATCCCCTTATAGAATATATTAAAAAAATGAAAAAATAGAATAAAAAATTTTTAAATTTAACATATATCGGTGACATTATCATAAATTCACAGTTTACAACCACTTACTTTTTTGTTATACTTTAGATAATTAAATTCATTTTATTATCAAAAAAGTAGTAAGTTATCAAGGAGGAAAAAATGAATATTTTAGTAACAATAAATATGCAATATATAAACCAATTAAATATTTTATTAAATTCAATACAAAAATCAAATAAAAATGAAAAATTTGATATATATGTTTTACATAGAGATTTAAATCAAAAACAAATTGAAGAAATAGGAAAAAATTTAGATGTAAAAAAATTTAATATAAATTCTATAAAAATTAATGAAAAAGAAATTGATAACTTACCAGTATATGAACAAAGATATCCAGTAGAAATTTACTTTAGAATTTTTGCAGCAAAATATTTGCCAAATAATATAGATAGAATTTTATATTTAGATGCAGATACACTAGTAATTAATAAATTAAATGAGTTATATTATATGGATTTTGAAGGAAATTATTTTATTGCAACAACACATATAAGAAAAGTAATACATAAATTTAATGAAATAAGACTAGGAATAGAAAAAGACGAGCCATATATTAATACAGGAGTTCTTTTAATGAATTTAGAAGAACTGAGAAAAATAAAGATTGAAGAGGAAGTAATCAATTTTATGCAAAAAAATAAGAAAAAATTGCTACTACCAGATCAAGATATTATTAGTACAATATATGGAAATAAAATAAAAATAGTAGATGATTTAAAATACAATTTAGGAGATAGAAATTTAAACTACTATAATTTAAACAATCCTAAAGAAAAAATAGGAATGAAATGGATTTGTAAAAATACAGTTATTCTTCATTATTTTGGTAGAAATAAGCCTTGGAATAATGGGTACATAGGCAAATTAGGACGCTTTTATGATAAATTATTAAGAGAATTAGAAATAAATTGCAATAGTAAAAAAGTTTTAATTTTATCATGTGGAACAGGAGGAGGTCATAATACAGCAGCAAAAGCAATACAAGAAGAATTAATTTCAAGAGGAATAAAAACAGATTTTAAAGAATATTTGGAAATTATAAATCCAAAATTAAAAGATAGAGTTAATAATTTATATATAAAGTCTACAAATAAGAATGGAAAAGTATTCAAAAGAGTATATCATTTGGGAAGAATTTACGAGAAAACGAAGTTAAAATCTCCAGTATATCTTTTTAATAGTTTAAATAAGAAAAAACTTTATGAATATATAAAAGATAATGAATATTCATTTATAATAACTACTCATTTATTTGCAGCTCAAGCATTAACAGCAATAAAAAAAGAACATCATATTCACTTTTTACAAATTGCTACAGACTATGTAAGTATACCTTTTTGGGAAGAAACTAATCCGGATTATTTTGTTATTCCAAACAAAGAATTAGAAGCGGATTTTTTAGAAAAGGGAATAAAAAAACAAAAATTATTACCATTAGGAATACCTGTTAAGAAACAATTTAGGAAACAAGATTATAATGTACAAGAAATAAAAAAACAACTAAAATTAGATGTAAATAAAAAATATATATTAATGCTAAATGGAAGTATGGGTTTTGGCAATGTAAAAGAAATTGCGAAAAAATTATTGAAAAATATAAAAGATTACACATTTATTATTTCTTGCGGAAATAATCATAAATTAATTCATTTTCTTAATAGCCAATACAAAAATAATAGTAAAATTATAGTACTACCATATACAAATGAACTAGCAAAATACATGGCAATTTCAGAAGTAATTCTTAGCAAACCAGGAGGATTAACAACAACAGAAATTGCAACAATGAGAAAACCACTTATTCATATTATGCCAATACCAGGATGCGAAAATAATAATGCAGATTTTTTTGCAGATAGGCAAATGTCAATAAAATGCGAAAATATAGAACAAGTAATTAGCGCAACAAAAAGATTACTAGAAAATAAAGCATTACAAAATAAAATTATTGAAAATCAAAAACAATATGTAATGGAAGATGCTTGTGAAAAAATAGCAGATATTGTTATAAAAGAGTTAGATAGAGGTAATATACGGTGAAAGAGCAGTTAGTTGATGAAAATGAAGATATTATTCATATGTATGAACCATTAGAATTAAATATAGATGAGAAATATCAATATATAAAAGAAGGAAAAGTATTTACATTTTTTTCAAACTTATTATATTATGGGGTTGCTTTCCCTGTTTTAACAATTTTAAATAAAATAATTTATGATTTAAAAATAGAGGGAAAAGAAAATATTAAAGACTTAAAGACAGGTGCAATTAGTGTATCTAATCATGTTTTGGTTTTAGACTGTACAATGATAGGACTAGCATTTGGATTAAAAAAAGTATATTTTACTACAAGAAAAGGAAGTTTTGAAATTCCTGTTGTGAGGAAATTAATAAAGTTGTTAAGAGCAATACCAATTCCTGCTAAAATGAGTAATAAAGAGTGCTTTGTAAAACAATTAGATGAAGCATTAAAAAAAGGTGATATTATACATTTTTATCCGGAAAAAGCATTATGGCCATATTACGAAAAAATAAGGAAATTTAAAAGTGGAGCATTTGATTTTGCAATTAGAAATAATATTCCAGTTATTCCTATGGTTATTAAATTTAGAGAACCAAAAGGCATAAGAAAAATATTTAAAAGAAAAAAGGATGTTACAATAAAAATATTAGAACCAATAATATATGAAAATCAATATGATGAAAATAGAAAAGAGTGCATAGAAAATTTAAAAGAACAAGTACATAAAGCTATGGAAGAAAAAATTTAAGTATAATGTATAAAAGGAAAGGAATGAAAAATATGTGTACAGCAATAACATATAATACAAAAGATCATTATTTTGGAAGAAATTTGGATTTAGAATTCTCATATAAAGAAACTGTTACAATAACGCCTCGTAATTATCCATTTAAATTTAGAAAAGTAAAGGAAATTAATAATCATTATGCTATTATTGGAATGGCTTATGTATCAAATGGATATCCACTTTATTATGATGCAATAAATGAAAAAGGATTGGGTATGGCTGGATTGAATTTCCCTGAAAATGCTGATTATAAAGAGGAAAAAGAGGGAATGGATAATATTGCGCCTTTTGAATTCATTCCTTGGATTTTATCACAATGCGCAAATCTTAATGAGGTAAGAGAATTATTAAAAAATATAAATATTGCTAATATTAATTTTAGTGCTGATTTACCTGCATCACCACTACATTGGATTATTGCTGATAAAGAATCTTCAATAACTGTGGAAAGTGTAAAAAATGGATTAAATATATATGAAAATCCGGTTGGTGTACTTACTAATAATCCAACTTTTGATATTCATATGTTTAATTTGAATAATTATATGGGGTTATCTATTGAAAAGCCAAATAATAATTTTTCTAAAAAATTAAATTTGAATGCATATAGCAGAGGAATGGGGGCTATTGGATTACCAGGAGATTTATCATCTGCATCAAGATTTGTAAAAGCAACATTTACTAAAATGAATTCAATTTCTGGTGATTCAGAATTTGAAAGTATTAGCCAATTTTTTCATATATTGGGCTCTGTTGAACAACAAAGAGGATGTGTTCATATGGGTGAAGATAAGTATGAAATAACAATTTATAGTTCTTGCTGTAATATGGATAGAGGAATTTATTATTATACTACTTATGAAAATAGCCAAATTACTGGTATAGATATGTATAAAGAAGATTTAGAAAATATAGAATTAATAAGTTATGATTTAATTAAAGGTCAACAGATTTTTATGCAAAATTAAAATGGTGTGCCTGGAGGGATTCGAACCCCCGATCTGCAAGTTCGTAGCCGAACATTCGCTTCAAAAATAACAACTTTTGAAATACTTAATTTTCTAAGATTATATTTTATAAGTATTGATATTACTAAATCAGATGAATTTTTTAAAAATTTAATATAGTTTAAATAAGTTTAAGAAAAATTGAAATAGTTTATTAAAAACTCACAATTAAGGGGAAATAAGGGGAAAACATTTTTACTTTTAGGGGAAAAACTTAATATCAATATTTTATTAAAAAATAGGGGAAAAAATCAAAATATAATTTTAGAAAAAGGAGAATAGAAAGCTATGGAAAATAGAGCTATAATGCAATCTAATTTTATTATTGCAAATAGAGATTTAATAAATAAATTTGGAGTTAATTCTGCTATTTTATTAGGAGAATTATATGGTAGATATAATTATTTTAAGAAAAGAAATCAATTAAAAAATGGTTTCTTTTTTGCAACTAAAAATAGTATAGAAACCAGTACAAAATTAACACCATACAAGCAAAGAACGGCAAGTTCTATATTAGAAAATGCCATAATATTCGGTCGCAAAATAAAATTTTGCTCTTTCTTAATACTTCGCTTCGCTAGTATTAAGAATTATAATTGAAATTATAAAAAAGGTGGAAAAGAAATAACTCACAAGGATTTAAGACAAGCTGCTACTATTATGAATAAAAAACATCCTACTTGTAGATGCTGATATTGATTTCTTTAATATGAGAATTGAACAATATGAGGAGTTACTAAAGGTTTCTCGTAAAGTTTTTTGGAATGATGATATGTATGTATATGAATTACCAAATTATTTTAATAGAGTACCTGGAACTATAAAAAATGGTATTATAAAAATGAATAAAGCTACTAATGGTATTTATAAATATTATGAAAATGGAAAAGCTAAAATCTCTAAAGAAGGTATTGAATGGTTATGTAAAAATTGTTTTAAACACAAATATTTAGAATTGCTTGAAGAATATAAAATGGAACTAACAGAAATGTACATAGAAAAAGGTTATCCTTATGATGTTTTTTAAATTGTCTAAAAATATAGATAATAGTAAAATTTTGTGATAAAATACTCATAAAATAAATTTAAATGAAGGGTTAAGATAATATATGTTTATAAAAGAGTTACAAATCGAAGGATATAAAAATGCAAAAAAAAATAGTAAAATATTATTTAATAAAGGCTTAAATGTTTTGGTTGGTGAAAATGGAATAGGAAAAACCACAATTATTGATGCATTAAGATTAATTTTAAAGGAAGATGATTATAGTAATAAAATAAAAGAAGAAGATTTTTACAAATCATTTACTAATCCAAAAGATATGTCAAATAGTATATCAATAAAATTATTTTTTGATGGTTTATCTGATAAGGAAAAATTTAATTATTTAAGTTGGTCAGATGCTAACAACAATACCATTTTAAATATGAATATAACTAATAAAATAAATAATAGAGGATACTATAAAAAAGAAATTTGGGGAGGATTATCGAAAGCAAGTATATATGAAAGTGAATTGTTAGATAGTATTGAATGCATATATTTACCACCTTTAAGAGATGCTGAAACAAAATTAATTGAAGGAAGAAATTCAAGGTTAACAAGGTTACTAAGAAAATTATATAAAGAGGAAATAGAACAGAATAAAAAAGATAATAAGGAAATAGCAATAGTTAAAGCAACAAAGAAATTTAATCAAGATTTAATAGAAAATGAAGACTATAAAATAAGTCAAGCAAATAAAAGGATAAGTAAAAAAATGCAAGAAATTATTGGAAATACTTTTGCACAATCTACTAATATTCAATTTTCAGAAATTGACTTTGATAAAATAATACATAATCTTAGACTAATGTTTTTTCCAACAATTGAACAAAACGATATTGAAAAGTTTAGAAATATATCCGAAAATAGTTTAGGCTATAATAATTTATTATATATGGCTACTATTTTAGCAGAAATAGAATTATCAAATGAAGATTATAAATTAATATTAATAGAGGAGCCAGAAGCACATCTACACCCACAATTACAAACACAATTTATAAAATATGTTGAAAATATTGTAAAAGATAAGCAAAACTTACAAGTAATAATTACGACACACTCTACAGTTTTAGCTTCATCAGTATCAATTGAAAATATTGTTCATATTACAGAGAAAAATAATAGAATTGAAGCAGTAAATATATCTAATATAGGTTTAGAAACTGAAAAGATTAGATTCATAAATAGGTGGTTAGATGCCACAAAGTCAAATCTATTATTTGCCAAAGGTGTTATCTTTGTAGAAGGAATAAGTGAAGTAATTTTAGTACCAGAATTAGCTAAAATATGCCTAGCAGAATATAATAAAACCCATTCAATTAAACTACCATCTACATTAGAAGAAGCAGGAGTTTCTGTAATTAATATGAACGGAATATATTTTAAATATTTTATGTCATTATATTGTGATATCAAAGAGTTAAAAGAAAATAGAATAGATGATACTATAAGAATGAAAAACAGATGTGCTGGTATTACTGATAAAGATCCGGATAAAAGTATATATCCAACTTTCAATGAAGACATCGTAGGGAAAAATGTTGCATTGGATTTAATTCCTATAGTAAAAAAAAGTAATAATACTAGATTATATGCTAGTAATTTGAAAACTTTTGAGTACGACTTATGTATGGAAGGTAACAGTAAAATAATGGCAGAAACCTTAAAAGAATTATGGCCTAGTGAGTCTGAGAGCGATGTAAAAACAGAGTTACAAGGAATTATTGATAGAAGTTCTGATAAAGAAGTATTGATAGAAGATGCAAAAATAGTGCTTGGTAGGATTGAAAGCTCACAAATAGGAAAGGGATTATTCGCCCAAGCATTAGCAGATAAATTGCAAGAAGGAAGTACATTTAAAGTTCCAACTTATATAAATGATGCAATAATATGGGCTTGTGGAGGAGAAATAAATGAATAAAGATGAGAAAGCCAAAGAGATTGCAAAAATTGTTTGTAATAAAAATGTAGATTGTACTTTTGAAGAATGCAAAAAAAATAGTAATTGTAGCAACTGTAGAATTCAAGAAAAAACCGAAGAACAACTAAACTATGTTTTATCTAGTATTAATGAAAATATATTTTTGGATGCTTGCCCTGGTAGTGGTAAAACGGAAGTACTATCTTTAAAAGCAATATATGAAATAAACAAATGGAATAAATTTGGTGGAATAGCATTTTTAACATTTACTAATGAAGCTGCAAAAGTAATAGAAGATAGAGTAAAAGAAATTAATGGTAATAATATATTTCCACATTTTATCGGAACCTTGCATAGTTTTATCCATGGATATATAAGTCAACCATATGGATATAAATTTATAGAATATAGCAATGAAAACGACCAAAGCATAAGAATAATAGATGAAAAAGATAGAAGTGCTTGGTTAAATTCATTTAAAGTGAATAGTGGTAAAATATTAAAGATTCCAATTTATGCTAATCAAATAAGTATCAGTCCAATAAATAACGAGATATTTATTGAAGAAAATAACAAAAAATATAAATTAACAGATTACTATAATAGATCTGCTATTCAAGAAAGAATTAAGATAGAAAGGAAAAATAGAGGATGGAATGGCTATTTTGCAGAAGATTACTTTAAAGAAAAATGTATTGAAACTAAAATGAACTTTTTAAAACATGGATTTGCTACATTTGATGATATGCTATACATAGCATATCAAGTACTAGTAAAAGATAGCAATATAGCCAAAAATATAGCGAATAGGTTTAATCTAATATTTATAGATGAGTGTCAAGATTTATCGGATATAGAATTAGCATTGATTAATATCTTAAAGGAAAATGGAGCTAAAATACATTTAATTGGAGATTTAAATCAAGCAATATATGAATATAAAGATGCAATTCCAGAGATTATTAAAAATTATATATATAATAAAGGATTTAAAACAATGTATCTAAAAGATTGCTTTAGATGCACTCAATCTATTGTAAATGTTTTTCAAAAAATAGTCGGCAAGAATAATATAATAGGGAAATATGATAGTACATTAAAAAATAATTGTATAGTAGTGGATTATACAAATATAACTGATTGTGAATTAATAGAATGGTATAATGCATATTGCGATATTAGGCTAGGAAAAGAAAGTAAGAGAGCAATATTGGTTAGAGGTAATAGTCTAAAAAATAAATTATTATTTTCTAGAGAAAATGAAGATAATGAAATAATAAATATAATTAATAATTGGAATTCAAATAGTTTTATTTCGAAAAAGAAAGCACTAACAGCATTTGGAGAAAAAATGTGTTCATTATATATGAAAGAACCTCATAAAATTAATCAATTTTCATGTCCAAATACTATTGACAATGTAGTAGTATGGAAAAAATTCTTATATAGGATTTTAAGCAAAACAGAAGATTTAAAACCTATTGGTATGACATACTCAACATGGTATAATAAGGCTAGAAAGTCTTTAAAAACAATAATAGTTGATAATTATAAAAATTATTTATTAGAGTATGACACAGTAAATCATCTATCAATAATCGAAAAAATTACATTTACAACTCCTAAAAATATGGGAAGCGAGATATTTTGCGATAACCTAGTAAAAGAAAGTCAATTTAGAAATATAAAAACTATACATTCTGTTAAAGGACAAACTTTTGATAGTATAATGTTAGTTTCAAATGAAAAAAAGGGTGCCGGTACTAATTGGGAAGAATGGTTAATAGATACTAATTCTGAATATGCAAGAATGTGCTATGTTGCAAGTTCCAGACCTAGAGAATTGCTAGTGTGGGCCGTAAAAAATATTACTGAAGAACAATGCAATATATTAGAGAATTTAGGACTAAAAAAAGAAGAAATTGATTTTAATTTATTAAATTAATTGTCTTTACAAATGTACTTAAATATGATACAATATAAGTACGATTGTAAAGAGGTGATATCATGGAAGAGAAAATCAAAAAACTTCTAAAACAAAATAATGGAATAATTACAACAAAGCAAATTGAAGAAATTGGTATTCCTAGAGTACATATAAAACAATTTGTAGAAAGTGGTATTATTGAAAGAGCACAAAAGGGAATCTATATTTCGAGTAATATGATAGAAGATGAATTTTATATATTTCAAATGAAAAATAGTAATGCTATCTTTTCATACAATACAGCTATGTACTTTCTAGGAGAAACTGAAAGGACTCCAGATAAAATAGATGTAACTGTATATAGTGGATATAATAAACAGAGATTTCCAGACAATATTAGAGTTCATTATATAAAAAAAGAACTACTTAATATGGGAGTTATTATAGTAAAAACCCCACATGGATTTAATGTTAAGTCTTACAATATTGAAAGAACGATATGTGATATTATAAAAGGTAGAAATACAGGTATAGACAAGGAGCAAAGTAATAAATTTATTAGGAACATCATTAAAAATAATAAAGCAGATATAAGCAAAATATATGAATATGCAAAAAAACTAAAATGTACTAAACAATTAGAAATAGTAATGGAGTGGATTATATGATAAAAAATGCAAAATCTTTAAAAGATCAGGCAAAAAACATAGCAAAGGAAAATAATATATCAATTCAACAAGTACTACAAAATTATATGTTTGAAAGAATATTAGAAAGATTATCAAAATCTAAATATAAAGAAAATTTTATTATAAAAGGTGGATTATTATTATCTTCTATTATGGGAATTAACTTAAGAACTACTATGGATATTGATACAAATGTAACAGGAATTAATTTAGAAAAAGAAGAATTATTAAAGATTCTTAATGAAATTTTAAATATTGATATTGGAGATAATGTATCATTTATAATAGAGAAAATTGAAGATATAAAACAAGAAGAATATTATGGTGGATATAAATTCAAAATAACTGGAATATATGAAAATATAAAAATAAAATTTCATATTGATATTTCTACTGGAGATGTAATTACTCCTAAAGCAATTGAGTATAAGTATAAAAAATTATTTGATAATTCATACATAAACATTTTATCTTACAATCAAGAAACTATTATTGCCGAAAAATTACAGTCAATATTAGAAAGAAAACTAACAAATAGCAGAATGAAAGATTACTACGATTTGTACTTTTTTGTTAATTATAAATGGGATAGCATAGATAAAGGAACTTTATCAAAAGCTATTATTAGAACTTTTTCAGCTAGAAATAGTATAACTGAACTAAGAAATATAAAAGAAACAATCCGAATTTTGGGAGATAATCCGTTTTTAAATAGGCTATGGCTAGATTATTCTCAAAAACATGAATATTCAAAAAATATAAGTTTTAATGACACAATTAACGCCATAGAAGTTATAGAAGAAACTATCTTTTCTAATAATGAAATCAAATTATCAGTTGCACAAAATTAAATATTAAAAAATTTCCCAAAAGGGCTGACAAATGAAAAAGAGCACGTTATACTACTATCAAATCAATATTGGAGGTAGTGAATATGTCAGAGGCGAAAGTAAAAAAAGAAACCATATTAAACACATTATTTGAATGTAGAGAGGAAAGCCTATATGCTCTAACAGAAAAGGATAAGGAAAAAATTGCAACCTTAACTAAGGATAATGATAGATATGAAAAACTATTTAGCATAATTGAAAAGTTACCACATACACAAGAAGAGTTAGACAATATTAGAAACAGTTTAGATAGTTATATTGACAAAATAAATATTGTTGGAGCTTATGAGAATGAAAATTTCTATAAAATACGGATTTTCAGATGCAATCACTTTGATATTAGAATGTGTTACTCAAAAATAGAAATAGCAAGAGTGTATTGTAGTTTTTTTAAATTTACAATATACTCTTGCTATTTAAAAAAATAATGTTAGAGATAACTTGTAATTTGTCTCTCACTTACTTTACCAAATTTATAATTTTTGTTGCCACTTTTTCAATAAATTTCTCATC
>CANQHU010000014.1 GCA_947623945.1 uncultured Clostridia bacterium
ATACCAGCGGTTGGCTAGACCTTACTGGATAGGCATCCCACCTATTATATATTAATCACCTAACTGGCGCACAGTCATTATTCTTACCTCCAATATATTAATTTCATAGACTTTACTTGATTTCGTCTATATTGAAATTATATATTAGGGGGTATTTTGTTGTCAAAGTTCATTTTTCATTTATTACAGGATGCTAATATTTTATACTAAAAAAATGTTCGCTTTTATTGTATCTTCAATTTTTAAAATTGTCAATACTTTTTACGAACATTTTTTCTTTTTTATATTAGTTGGACTTTTTAAACAATTTTAGTACAGAGCAGGACGAAATGAATAGTGGTAGTCTCCATCGGTCGAATCGGTGAAGTTTTCACGGTAAGAAACCGGATCATCAGCACTGTAATTTACGAAACAGCCTCCTCTAGGGCTACAAGGACCGTAAGCACTCACGGTAGCATGTTCTAATGTCCATTCTTCTTCATTTCCTGCAAAATCATATATATTTAACTTTTTAGTTGTTTCTGATGCTCCTGTTGATAGTAAAGTATCATCTTTGTTATTATTATCATATGATAATTTTTTTCCTGATATTTTATTCCATGTTTCATCCTTATAAGAATATCCTTTTGCATTATCACTTGTTATTACCAAATCTACATTACTATAATTGCCCCATGTTTTACTATCTTCATTAATATCTGCTTGAGGTACTCCTCCTCTTACTTCTAAAAATTTACATACTAAATCCCATTGTATTCCAAATAATAAACTACTTGTTCTACTACTATCTGGTGATAATTCCTTGGCTAATGTTTCTGCTTGGCTAACTGTTACCCAGTTATATGGTATTGCATCTTTTTGTATTATTACTTGTGTTGTGTCTATAGGATTTTCTTTGGCTGTTCTTGCTAAGTCAAAATTTTCTTGTTCTGTTCCTGTTGTTCCTTTTATTCCTGCTTCATATCTTCCTATCCAAAATCCTCCATTTTTATATACACTTTTTATCATTTTTTGATATGTTTCTTTATATTCATCATAAGTTAATCCACATCCTAATGAATCATTTAATTTTTCTGCTATTTTTACATAATATGTTGTTTCTTCCTCAAAACTTGTTGCTTCTTCTGTTCCTGTACTATCTTTGTAGATTGTCCCATAGTATTCTTTTGCTTCTGTAAAAGGATCATCATAATTTATATATCCTGCTTTACTATATTCATTTTTTCCATCATATGTTATTCCATATTTATCATACCATTCATCTGTCCAACTGCGGTTTTGGGCTGCATATGTTTTTAGTGCTGCTGTTATGGAATCACACTTTGTTTGGTCAGCTTCAGCATATCCTGTTTCATTTGCAAAAGTTAAATCTGATGGCATTTTTGACTTTGGTACTTCTACCCATACCCATTCATTTCCGTTTTTATCTCTTATTACAATTCCATTATTCGCATCTGATTCTACTACTGTTGCACCTTGTGGCATACTTCCTGCTGGATTTGTTTCTGCTGTGTCTATATGTTCAAATGTAGGTTCTTTTGGTGGTTCTGGTGGATCTGTTGTGTCTGTTCCTCCTTCTCCATCTACTGTTACTTTTCCGTTACTATCAATCTTTACTTTGTATCCATCTACTGTTAACTCTGCTGGTAATTCTTCTATTGGATATCCTTTTGTTATTCCTTCTACATTTTCTAGATTTTTATTTAATACACTTAAGTCTATATTTCCACTATTATCTAAACTTCCTAACACTTCTACTTGTATCTTTTCTTTGGCTGTTTCTTGTTTGGTTAATTTTTGTGCTGTTTGTGCCTTTGTCAAAATCCCATTATCCCCTGTCAAAGTTGCAATACTTACTGCTACTAAAATTAGCAATACAATTATTGTAATTACCAACGCAATTAAAGTTATTCCTCGTGCTTCATATTTACTTCTTGCAAATAAATTTTGCTTTGTTCTTATACCTTGAGATTTTTTCTTTTTCTTCATTTTTTCTTTCCTTCCTTTCTTTGGTTTAGTTTGTTCAAAAATTTTTAAATTATGTTGCTTTTGTGTTAGTGTTTTACATTCAAATTCTAGCACAGAAATTTTTCCTTGTAAATAATTTTTTCTAAAAAACAAAATTTGTAATAAAATCGTAGTTAATTTGTAATTAAATTGTAATATTTAAGCTAAAAAAAAGACTTATAAAAAAAGGAGGCTGCTGAAAAAGTAGCACAAAAAAATAGTGAATTGGAAAATAATTTTTCTAGTTTGCTATTTTTTATATCAAATTTATAAAAGAACACAAAAGTATAGGATATTTCTATCCATTATTTTTAGCTTTTTCTTCTTTTAATTTAATTATTCGTTTTATATTGGCTAAAAAGAGCGCACTAGCCCCTTGGATTGTAATGCCATTTTTTCCACATGCATTAGCAGTATCATAGCCAAAATTACTCTTTAATTCAGAATTTTTTGCTTCAATTTTATATCTCTCAGCATATAGTTCTTTAAATTCGTTTGTTTCCATGTAATCCATGTGTTTTATGTGAATGTCATCTTTTATTTTTACGTTGTATGTTTTATATTTAGCTCCTTCTTTATACTTACAATGCTTACATTTTTCTACATCAAAATAATAACATTCGGTTCTTGTATCTCCACACATTCCATTTTTTGTTCCTTGTTTTGCTTTTTTTATAGCCATATGCCCAGCCTTGCATACATACATTCCAGCATCTTTATTATATTCAAAGTTATTATTTCTTTGACTATTTCCATGTGTTACAAATTTACTTAATTTACTAGCTAATTTTATATTATTTTCTTCACAATACTCAATATTTTCTTTTTCAGAATATGCACCATCACCAATAACAGCCTCAACTTCAATACCATTTTCTTGAGACTTTTCAACTAATTTTTGTAATTGTTTTCCATCGTGCTTTTCTCCTGATGTTACTACTGCTGCTGTTATTATTCTTTCTGGTGTCATTGCTATGTGTGTTTTGTACCCAAAGAAAGATGTATCTGCTGTTTTATGTCCAACTTTTGCATCTTTATCTTTTGAATATTCAATTTCATATTCAGTATCATTCATTGTCTCTTCTAACATATTTATTTTTTCGTTTATTGCTGGTATTGTTGTAAATCTTGCATCTTTTTTTAATAAATTAAGTAATTCTTTTGTATATTCAATTTGGTCTTCTAATAGTCCTGTACTTTCACGTTTTTTTGGCATTTTATCATGCATAGTTTCATCTATTTTATATACTGTTTTTCTTAATTCTTTTGCCTGTTTTATTAACTCCTCTCTTGGTGAAATATGTTGGTACATTGCGTTTGTATGTGTTGAATCTTGAATTAGTTTGTTTTTTACTTCAATTACACCTTCTTTAATAGCAATCTCAACAGTTTTTGCTATTAGCTTATCCATCAAATTAGTTGATGTTTCTTCTTCATTATCTTTATTACTTAATCTTTCTCTTCTAAACACTGTCAAAAGACTAGGATCAATTAAATTAACTTCTTCTGGTAGATAATCTAAAAAATATTTGAATAACATATCTGTTCTTGTTCTTGCAATCAAATCTCTATCAGATAATTTGTAATAATTTTTTAGTAAAAGATATTTAAACATTCTTATTACATCTTCGGCTTTTCTTCCCATCGTAGATGAATATTTATCCTTTAATTCATCATAAACAAAAGAGAAATCAACCATATCTTTTAGTTGTCTCCAAAAATTATTTTTTTCTATCAATACATCAAAAAGAGATGCATGTGAGCTTAAACAAAATGATAATTGATTATTCGCTTTTAACATAGTTATACCAACCCTTTCAACTATGTTAATTATATCAAATTATTATTATTTAGTACATAAAAAATAGCGAATTAGAAAAATTATTTTCCAATTCACTATTTTTTTGTGCTACTTTTTCAGCAGCCTCTAAAAAAAGTCCTTTTTATTTTTTCTCTTTGAATATATTACTTTTATAGCCTGATTTTGCGTCTTCATCTACCCCTGATTGTATATTTCTTATTTTCTCATCTTTTAACATTTCTTGGACTTTTTCATATTTCTTTTTTATCTTTTTATCTGTTTGCTCTGTTATTTTTTCTTCTATTACTTTTACTAATTTTTGCGTATATTTTATTTCTTCTGGTTTTGTTGGAAATTCTGTCTTCCATTCTGGCTCTGTTTTATATATTTCTTTTCTCAAATTTTTACTTGCTTCTCTTAATATTTGCGTTGGTGATTTTCTTTTGGTTTTACTGTTTGTATGTGTTGAATCTACTATTATTGAGTTACTTTTTATTATTCCTCTTTCTATTGCTTGCCTTACTGTCTCCCTTAACATCTCCTCTAATATTTCTTCGTCTTTTATTTTTGTATGTCTAAATATTGATAGCAAGCTATAGCTTGGTACTTCGTCTTCTGGATTTAAATCTAAAAAATATTTATATGCCATATCTGTTTTTGCTCTTTCTACTACTTCTCTATCTGTTAATAAATCTTTCGTTTGTAAAAATAATAATTTATATATTAATTCTGGTTCTTTTGCTGGTCTTCCTAATTCTTCACTATATTCTTTTTCTACTAATTTATTCACAAAACTAAATTCTATATTTTCTTTTAATTTTCTCAAAAAATGATCTTTGGGTATTATTTTATCATATAATGATATATGTTCTGATATTGTCATTTGTTTGTATTTATTTTCTAACATCAAAATCACTCCAACTACTTGTATTTTCTATGCTTTCATTATATCATTTTAGTTGTTTTTTACTAGTATTTTGAGTGATTTTTTTAGTTTCTTTTATTTACATACATAACTTGACTTTTTTAAACAATTTCAGTACAGAGCCGGGCGAAACGAACTGTAGTCCTGGGCTTCGACCGTATAGCCGTAGTAGTGGTCAGAAGCTGGAGAAGAACTGTCAGTGTCGAAATAGCCCCCTCTGTTGCTACAAGGACAGTGAGCAAGCGCGGTTGCATGTTCTAATGTCCATTCCCAACAATTTCCTGCTAAATCATATATATTTAGCTTCTTAGTAGTATCTGATGCTCCTGTTGATAGTAAAGCATCATCTTCATTATTATTATATGATATTTTATCCCATGTTTCATCATTATAAGAATATCCTTTTGCATTATCACTTGTTATTGATAAATCTACATTACTATAATTTCCCCATGTTTTACTATCTTCATTAATATCTGCTTGAGGTACTCCTCCTCTTACTTCTAAGAATTTACATACTAAATCCCATTGTATTCCAAATAATAAACTACTTGTTCTACTACTATCTGGTGTCATTTCTTTTGCTAATTTTTGTGCTTCACTACAATAAACCAAGTTATATGGTATTGCATCTTTTTGACTTATTGCTTTCGGTGAACTTTCTATAATATTCGTATGTAATGTTCTTGCATTACTTAAATCTGTTCCTGTTGTTCCTTCTATTCCTGCTTCATATCTTCCTATCCAAAATCCTCCATTTTTGTACACACTTTTTATCATTTTTTGATATGTTTCTTTATACTCATTATAAGTCAATCCACATCCTGAAGTATCGTTTAATTTTTCTGTTATCTTTGCATAATATGTTGTTCCGCTCTCATAATTTGTTGCTTCTTCTATTACTGTATTATTTTTATAGATTGTTCCATAGTATTCTTTTGCTTTTGTAAAATAACTATTTCCATCTATATATGTTACTTCACTATATTCATTTTCTCCATCATATGTTGTTCCTAATTTGTCATACCATTCATCTGTCCAACTATAACTTTGTGATGCACTTCCTTGTGTATATGGTGCTGCATATGTTTTTAGTGCTGCTGTTATGGAATCACAATTTGCTTGGTCGTCTTCAGAATATCCTGTTTCATTCGTAAATGTTAAACCTGATGGCATTTTTGACTGTAATTTTGGCACTTCTATCCATACCCATTCATTTCCGTTTTCTGTGTCTCTTATTACTATTCCATTATTTGCATCTGATTCTACTACTGTTGCTCCTTGTGGCATACTTCCTGCTGGATTTGTTTCTGCTGTATCTATATGTTCAAATGTAGGTTCTTTTGGTGGTTCTGGTGTATCTGTTGGGTCACTTCCTCCTTCTCCTTCTACTGTTACTTTTCCACTCTTTTCTATTTTTACTGTATAACCATCTACTGTTAATTCTGCTGGTAATTCTTCTATTGGATATCCTTTTGTTATTCCTTCTACATTCCTTAAATTTTCATTTAACTCGTTTAAGTCTATATTTCCACTATTGTCTAAACTTCCTAATACTTCTACTTGTATCTTTTCTTTGGCTGTTTCTTGTTTAGTTAATTTTTGTGCCGTTTGTGCCTTTGTCAAAATCCCATTATCCCCTGTTAAAGTTGCAATACTCACTGCTGCTAAAATTAGCAATACAATTATTGTGATTACTAATGCAATCAGTGTAATTCCTCTTACTCCATTCTTGCTTCTTGTAAATAAATTTTGCTTTGTTCTTATACCTTGAGCTTTTTTCGTTTTTTCCATTTTTTCTTCCTTCCTTTCTTTTGTTAGTTTGTTCAAAAAATTTTTTAAATTATGTAGCGTTTGTGTTAGTATTTTACATTCAAATTCTAGCACAGAAATTTTTCCTTGTAAATGCTTTTTCTTGAAATTTGAAATTTGTAATAAAATCGTAGTTAATTTGTAATTAAATTGTAACATTTAAGACTAAAAAATAATATTTTTTCACTCCTGTTTATCAATTGGAAATGGAAAATATATACTCTACAAAAAAGGACTCATTAAATTAAAGTCCTTCTATATAAGAAAGACTTTTATAATATTTTTTATAACTTGCGTAAGCGACCAAACGGAGCAAAGCGAAGTGCGATTGGAGCAACTTACATTTATCTTTTTATTTTGTAAGTTGCGACACACAAAAGTTATAAAAAATATTATAAAAGTCTATTATTTCTAATTATGACTTTCCTTAAAAATAAAAAAGTTCAATACATATAAATAACTGTAACATTATTTTACACAAATTCTTCCCAAACTAAATTTGCAAAATCAATTCCCTTATTAGTCAATAAAATATTATCCCCATCCACTTCAAGCAAACCCTGTTCAACCAATTTTTGCAATTCTTTATGATATAAAAAAATAGGATTCTCACCATATTTTTCTTTAAAATTCTTAATACTAACGCCATCAATTTTTCTCAAACCCAATAACATATATTCCTTTTTCATATCTTCCAACGTTTGTTCTTCTTCTATTTTTTTATTTTTAAAATTCCATTGATTTTTTTCATCAAAAGTTGAATTAGAATAGCGAACTCCATTTAAATAAGAATGTGCCGAAATCCCTAAGCCAATATATTCTTTTTGCTCCCAACAATTCAAATTATGCTTTGATTCTTTTCCCTTTTTTGCAAAATTTGATATTTCATAATGTTTATATCCATTCAACTCTAATGTATTTTTTACGTACCAATACATCTGTCTTTCTTGCTCTTCTTCTGGAAGATACAATTTGCCAGAATTAATCATTTTCTCTAATTTTGTTCCCTCTTCTACAATTAAGGAATACACGCTTACATGGCTTGGATCAAGTTTTTTAACTTCTTCTAATGTTTGTTTTATGTCTTTAATTGTCTGGTTTGGTAAGCCTATCATTAAATCAATATTGATATTTTCAAATCCAATTTCTTTAATAATTTTATATGCATCTAAAAACTCTTCATATGTATGGATTCTGCCTATTTGTTTTAATAATTCATTTTTGGTACTTTGAAGCCCAATGCTAATTCGATTTATTCCATGCTTTTTATAGTCTTCAACTTTTTTTCTTGTAATGGTTCCTGGATTTATTTCTATAGTTATTTCTATTTCTTCAAATTTTGTTTTGTTGTTTGATAGTTTATTTTTTAATTCTTCCAATAATTTTACAATATATTTACTATCAATAAAAGATGGTGTTCCACCACCTATATAGATTGTAGTAACATCATATTCTTTTAAATCATATTCATTTAGTTCTTCTATTACTTGATCTATGTATTTTTCTACACATTCTGATTTATTTTCATAAGATATAAAATCACAATAATAGCATTTTTGCTTGCAAAATGGAATGTGTATGTATATTCCCAATTCTTTAGATTTTTCCATCTGCTATCTCCATTATCTTTTTTAGTCTATAATTTACCCCTGATTTTCCAATTGGATTTTTTAGTAGTTTTCCTAACTCAATAAGTGGCATATCAGGGTTTTCTAATCTTAACATTGCTATTTCTTTTAAGTTTTCATCTAATTTTTGAAATTTTCCTGTTTCTTGTAATTTTTTTATTGCTGATATTTGTTCAACTGATGCATTAATAGTTTTACTTAAATTTGCAGTTTTGCAATTTACTAATCTATTAACTTTTCCTCTCATTTCTTTTTGAATTCTAATATCTTCAAATTTCATAACTGCTTGATTTGCACCAATTAGAGCTAAAAATTTTGATATTTCTTCTCCTTCTTTTATATAGATTGATTTTTGAAAAGTTTTTACTTTTAGTCCTAATGTTTCTAATATCTGTTTTAATTTGTTTACATTGTTTTCATCTCTTAAATCAATTTCTAAATGATATTCTTTTTCTGGGTTATTCATTGATCCTGATC
This sequence comes from uncultured Clostridia bacterium, assembly GCA_947623945.1. Classification (GTDB taxonomy): domain Bacteria; phylum Bacillota; class Clostridia; order TANB77; family CAG-508; genus CAG-269. The sequence continues at coordinate 8,651 of CANQHU010000014.1, forward strand.
CCATAAAAGCCCCTCTTATTATTGCTCTATATAATTCTTCATTTAATTTTTCTTTTATTTCAATAGATGGGATATCTTTTATTTTTGCTGTAATTATAAAAGATTTTCCAGACATATCAATTTTATGATTTATATTTAAATTATCTAATAGTTTAGAAAATCTATTAATATTATAATCACTTTCTGTTGAAAATTTTATTTCTTTTTCATTTATTATACTTGTATTTGCTGATATTAAATATCCAATTAATTCTTGTTTTACTACTTCTTTTTTTGCTAAATTACTATTTTTATTAAGTTCTTTCTTTATACTAGAAGAAAATGACATTTTAATCACCTACCTTTGTTATAATTACTCTATCATTTCCATATAAATCTTTTTTACAATAAGTATTAATATAATTATTTTCTTGCTCAATTAAATCAATTACTTCTTTTTTTTGGTCATATCCAATTTCTAAACATAGATATCCTTTATATTTTAAGAATTCATATGCTTGTTTAATAATTTTTCGATAAAAATCCAAGCCATCTATTCCACCATTCAACGCAATTTCTGGTTCATTTTGAACCTCCTTGTCTAATGTTTTTATTATATCTTTTTTAATATATGGAGGGTTTGACACAATAATATCAAATTTTTCTTTTGGAAGTTTTTCAAATAAATCTGATTTTAGAAATTCAATTTGATTTTCTACTTCATTTTTTTTAGCATTTTGCTTTGCTATTTCAATTGCTTTAGAACTTATATCTATTGCAGTTATCTTACTATTTTCTATGTATTTTGCAAGTGATATTGCAATTGCTCCACTTCCTGTGCATAAATCTAAAATATTCTTTGCTTGTATTTTTTTTGCTATTTTTATTACTTCTTCTACTAAAATTTCTGTATCTGGTCTTGGTATTAAAACATTTTTGTCCACATAGAAGTCCATTTTCATAAATTCTTGGCTGTGTGTAATATGTTGAAGTGGAATACCTTTTATTAGTTGTTGTATGTTATATAAATATTTTTCTTTCTGTTCTTTGGTTAATTCTTTATTATCATTTACTACAATATATTGCCTTGGTTTATCCAGTATAAATTGCATAAGGAGTCTTGATTTTAATTTTGGACTGTCTATTTTTTTTGTTTTTAGTTCAACTGCTGCTTTATCAATTAACTCTTTTATTGTCATTTTAAGTACCCTCCCACTTCTATGTAAAATGTTGCCAATGGGGACGGTTTGTAAAAAAGCTCCGTCCCCAAATCGACAATTTTTATTCAAAAAACTTTTTAAAGTCTTCCTCATTAATTTTCTCTTTTTGTAATAAAGTTTCTGCTATTTTATCTAGCTTATCTCTATGCTCTTTCAATAATTCTTGAGCCTCTTCATAAGCATTATCTATTAATTCTTTTACTTCTTGTCCAATTTTATCTCCTATGTTTTCTCCAAATAGTTGCATTTCATATGGTTCTTTTCCTTGGAAATCAATTGGTCCTAATTTATCACTCATTCCATATTTTGTTACCATATCTCTTGCAACTTGTGTTGCAACTTCAATATCGTTACTTGCACCTGTAGAAATATCATCTAATACTAATTTTTCTGCTGCTCTTCCACCTAATAGTGCAACTAGTTTTTCCTTCATTTCTGTTTTAGATATATAATATTTATCTTCATCAGATTTATACATTGTATATCCACCTGCAACACCTCTTGGAATAATAGATACTTCCTTTACATCTGTTTGTGTTGGCAGATACTTACTTACAACAGCATGTCCTGCTTCATGATATGCAGTTAACTTTTTGTCTTTTTCTGATATGACTCTTGCACGTTTTTCTAGACCAACTGTGACTTTTTTAACTGCTTCTTCTATATCGTCTCTTTCTATGTCTTCATGTTTTCTTTTTGTTGCAATAATTGCTGCTTCATTTAAAATATTTGCAAGTTCTGCTCCTGTAAATCCTGCTGTATCTTCTGCAATGCTTTCTAGGTTTACATCTTCTGCTATTCTTTTATCTTTACTATGGATTTTTAAAATGTCTAATCTTCCGTTTAAGTCTGGTGTAGGAATAGTAATTTGCCTATCAAATCTTCCTGGTCTTAATAATGCTTTATCAAGCATTTCTGGTCTATTGGTTGCTGCTAAAACAATTATTGTTTCTTCTGAACTAAATCCATCCATTTCTACTAATAATTGATTTAGTGTTTGATTATTTTCTGTTTCTGCTCCACTATTTGATGTTCTTCTTGATCCAATTGCATCTATTTCATCAATAAATACAATACAAGGTGCTAATTTTCTTGCTTTTTCAAATAGTTTTCTAACACGAGAGGCTCCTAAACCTGCAAACATTTCTATAAATTCTGATCCACTCATAGAAATAAATGGTACATCTGCTTCTCCTGCAATTGCTTTTGCAATCAATGTTTTACCTGTTCCAGGTTTTCCATATAATAAAACTCCTTTTGGAATTTTGGCTCCCATTTTAACAAATTTTTCTGGTTTTTTTAGAAATTCTACAATTTCTACTAGTTCTTCTTTTTCTTCATCTAACCCTGCTACATCATCAAATTTTACCTTTGTTTTTCTTTCTGTATCATCATATACTTTTCCCTTTTCTCCCAATCCTTGCATTTTGAAAATCATGATAAATAATGCAAGCATTATTGCAGTTGGTAAAAATGATATTATAAATGATGGTATTTGTGATAATAAACTTTTTGGTTTTTGAATTAATTCGATTTCATTTCCTTCTGCTACTTTTTGTTGCACTAATTCCATAAAACTTTCTGTGTTTGGAATAATTGCACTTTTTTCTTCTTCTACATCTTTTTGTTTTACTTTTAATGTGGTACTTCCAACTGTCATTTCAATTTTTTCAATGTTTCCATATGATAATTCTTTAATTAAATCAGTATATGATAATGTGTTTTCTTCTTCTTTTTCTTTATTATTCATATAAAATATTAGTAAACCTGCAATAAGTACAATTAAAACTACTGATAAAATTAGTATTAACCACAATTTTTCTTCTTCTTTTTTGTCTTTTGATTTATCTTTATTTGAATTCATATTTTCCTCCTTGTAAATTATTGCATATTTTATGCTTTTGAACCTTCTGGTTCTCCTCCTACGTTATTGTCTTTTTCCTTTTTTTCTTCTTCTCTATCCTTTTTTTGTCTTTCTTTCTTTTCTCTTTCTTCTTTTTCTTCTTGTTCTTTTTGCTCTAATTCTTTTCTTACAATTTCTTGTGCTTCTGCAATTTTCATTAATTCAGCTTGTCTTTTTAAAAATTCTGTTTTTAGTATAAAAATTGCTGCTACTAGGTAAATTGCTGCTACAGATACATACATGATTTGGAAATATTCCATATTGAAATTAATAAATATATTAACTGCAATATATAGAATATTTAGTATAGTTGATAATGTAAGCGCATATATCGCCATATTAAATATTGCTACAAATCTCATTCTTATTCTTGCTATCCAAGCTGCTAAATATCCAAATATGCTTAAGAATAAAGCATTTGATAATGTAGTTACTAAGTACATCATAAAACTATAAATGAATATTGTAATAAATATGCTTATATATAAACTAATTACTTGTGTACTGTTTGCGTAGTCGATAACTGTTTGTTTTGTAAATTCTGTTATTCCCATTTGTCCTAAAATTTCACTATAGTTATAACTGATTGTTCCTGTTATTGCACCATTTTTTAACATTACTTTATCTTTTAAAACAATCATTCCACTACCTGCTTGTTCTACTTCTTTTATATAGTTGTTTATAGTTTCTTCGTCTCCGAACTTTGGTATCAATTATAGTTTTTCCAACATAAGAATCATCTTCTGAAATTATAATTTTTTCGTCTGAAGAAACGTCTAAAATACCATTATTATAAGAAAATTCAGGGAATTCATTTTTTAAATAATTAACTCCTTCTTGAAGCATTTGATATGTTTGATACATAATTCCTAAGCAAAGTACTATTGCTAAAATAGCAACTAATTTACTAATATAAATAAATGCTCTTCCTAGTCCTTCTGCTGCCATGTCTGGATATTTTTCAATTTTTACAATTGAATTCCATACTTTTTTGAAAAATCCTTGTTTTAATTCTTTTTCTTGTTTTTGTTCTTCCATTTTTATCTATACTCCCTCCTTATAGGCAAGTCTATTGCATTATTACTTGAAATTGGAAATATTACTTTTTCGCCTATTTTAATATCTTTTGAGCCAATTTCACATATAATATTATTTTCTATGTTGCCTAAAATCTTATATTTATTATTTTGAATTATTATTTTATCTAGTTTGGTTTTTTCTTCATAAATATATGGTATAATAGCAATTTTTATATCTTTTTTTATTTTATCTTTTCCTAAATAAAATCCTTTTGATAACTCTTTTATTTCTGATATACCGAGTTTCTAAATATTTTACTTTTCTAAATGGTATTGAAGTTTTATTTTCTACTTCTCCTAAAAATGCTTTTCCTATTCTTATTGCATTTAAGTTCATGGTTGTATATCTTAAAAATGCTGAATCGTCACATATATGGAGCATTCCTGTTTGAATATTATTCATTTGTAAAACTTCTACTACATCTAAAAACCTTTGAAATTGTAGTTTTGTATATTTATCATCATTTGCACTATTTACAAATTCAGAAAAAGTTCCTTCTATTTTTATATTGTTTGCACTTTTTAATGAAATTATCATTTCTTCTCTGTTTTGATATGGCCAACCTCGTATTCCTATTCCTGTGTCGATATTTAGTTGTGCTCTTATTTTCTTTTTTTGCTCTTTTCCAACTTCGTTTGCTATTTCTACATCTTTTTTAGAACCTAGTGAAAGTATTATGTTGTTTTCTACTAAAGTTTGAATGTCTTCTTTTATTGCAGTTGGTAAAAGCATTAATATTTCTTCTTTTATTCCTGCTTTTCTTAAATTTATTCCTTCTTCTATTGTTTCCACAGCAAAGAAAGAAATTCCATTTTCAATTAAAAATTTTGTGTATTCTATTAATCCTAGTCCATATGCATTTTCTTTTATTTTTGCTATTATTTTTACTTGGTTTCCATTGTCATCTTTTCCGATTTTTTCTACAAGTTCTTTTATTTGCTTGATGTTATATCTTAAGTCTTCTTTTTTGATTACTAAAGTTTTCAAAACTTTTCTCTTCTTTCTTTTTTGTTAATATAATTTCTCTTGTTTTAATTATTTACATTATATTGCTATTTTACACTATTTTTTTTATTTTTACAAGTATATTGGAATACATAAACAAAAAAAGCACTCTTTTATTGAAGTGCCCTTTTTACTTTATTAATTATTCTGCTGATTCCTCTGTTTCAGGAGCTTCATAAGCCTCTAAGATAGCTTTTTGAATCTTCTCTCTTGTCTCAGCATTGATTGGATGAGCTATATCTTTGAATTCTCCGTTTGGAGTTTTTCTGCTTGGCATAGCTATAAATAATCCATTTTGGCTTTCGATAACTTTAATATCGTGTACTGCGAATTCGTTATCGAATGTTACAGAAGCAACAGCTTTCATTCTGTTCTCTGAATTAACTTTTCTTAGACGTACATCTGTGATTTGCATTTTAAGTGCACCTACCTTCCTTAAGTTTTAAAAATATTCTGTACATATTATTTGTATTTTATGTACATTTATATTATTCTTCATAAAAAAACTTTTTCCTTCTTTTTTTTACAAAAAAATTAAATTTTATCATTTGTAACTTTTTTTTGGCTTTTAAATAATATATATAAGTCCAAAAATTTTTGCTAAACTATTGAATTTTTCGAGTTATCATTATATAATTTACCTGTTAAAAATAAATAAAATTTTCTAACATAAAGGAAGTGCTTTTAATGCCAAATATTGCTAATATAAATAAATATAAAAAAATTCATATGATTGGAATTGGTCGGAGTTAGTATGAGCGGTATTGCTGCTATTCTTAAAAACTGGGGCTTTAATATTACTGGGTCTGATACTTCTGAATCAGAAAATATTGAAATTTTAAGGCAAAAAGATATAAAAGTAACTATAGGGCACAATTTAGAGGATGTTGCAAATTCTGATGTTGTTGTTTATTCTGCTGCTGTTAAGCAAGATGACCCAGAAATGTTAGAAGCAAAAAAATTAAATATAAAAACTGTTGAAAGAGCTGATTTTTTAGGTGAATTAACACGTTGTTATAAAGATACTATTTGTATTTCTGGAACACATGGAAAAACAACTACAACATCTATGATATCTCTTTGTTTTATTGATAGTTTACGAGATCCAAGTATTCAAGTTGGAGCTTTCTTAAAGCCAATTAATGGAAACTATTTAGTTGGCAATAGTGAAGATTTTATTATTGAGGCTTGTGAATATGTAGAAAGTTTCTTAAAGTTTAGTCCTAAAGCAGAAGTCATTTTAAATATTGATAATGATCACTTAGATTATTTTAAAACTTTTGAAAATATAAAAAATGCTTTTATTAAATACGTAAAACTCTTACCTGAAGATGGTACTTTAATTGTAAATGGAGATGATACTAACTGCTTAGATTTATTGCAATATACCTCTTGTAAATGCAAAATTACTTATGGTATTAATAATACTTCTACTGATTTTTATGCAAAAAATATTATTTTTGATGATGATGGATTTGCTCATTTTGATGTTTATAATAAAAATGAATTTTGGAATGATATAAAACTATCTGTACCTGGAATGCATAATGTTTTAAATGCACTTGCTTGTATTGCTTTATGCACAAATTATAATATTGATAAAGATATTATTAAAAAAAGTTTGGCAAAATTTACTGGTGCACATAGAAGGTTTGAATATAAAGGCAAAATTAAAGGTATAGCCAGTGTTTATGATGATTATGGACATCATCCAACAGAAGTTTTAGCAGTTGAAAAAGCTCTTGAAAATAAAAAATATAATGAGTCTTGGGTTATTTTTCAACCTCATACTTATAGCAGAACTAAAAATTTATTAGAAGATTTTGCAAAAGCCTTAATGCACTTTGATCATGTTCTTCTTTTAGATATTTATGCAGCAAGAGAAAAAAATACTTATTCTATTACTTCTAAAGATTTAGCAGATAAAATTATTTCTTTGGGAAAAGAAGCAAAATATATTCCGGATTTTGAAGAGTGTGCATCTTTTGTTAAAAACAATGTAAAGGAAAATGATATTGTTGTAACATTAGGTGCTGGTACTGTAACAAATCTTGGACCAATGTTAATATCATAATATTTAAAAGGCTTTTAATTATATTTTTTAATAACTGCGTAAGCGACCAAACGAAGCAAAGCGAAGTGCGATTGGAGCAACTTACATACTAATATTTCAATATGGAAGTTGCGACACACAAAGTTATTAAAAAATATAATTACAAAGCCTTATTATAATTTATTATTTATTAATTTTTTTTTAAGTTTCTTTTGATTGTTTTAGCATAATATCCCCAAATACAGCATAACCTTCTTCTGGATTATTTACTAATACATGTGTTACAGCTCCAATAAATTTTCCATTTTGGATAATTGGTGCTCCTGACATTCCCTGTATAATTCCTCCTGTTTTTTCTAATAATTTTGGATCTGTTATTTTAATTAACATACTTTTATTGTTGTAATTATTTTCTTTATATATTTTTTCTATTTCTATTTCATATTCTTGGACTTTTTTATTATCTAATTCGCATAAAATGGTTGCTTTTCCTAATTTTATTTCATCTCTTAAGGCTACATCCATTTCTTTAGAAGTGTCTATATTTAGACTAGATAAATTTTCTACTGTTCCATAAATTCCAAATTGTGTATTTTTATATATTTTTCCTATATTTTTTTGATTTTCTACTGTCCCTTGTACTTTTCCGCGGATTTCCTGATTCTCCTTTTGTGATATTTAAAATTCTTGTTGTTACAAATTCTCCTGATGCAATGTGAATTAATTGTTCTGTATCTATGTCGGTTATTCCATGTCCTAATGCTCCAAATGTTTTTGTTTCTGGCTCATAAAATGTTACTGTGCCTACTCCGGGCGGCACTATCTCTTACCCATAGACCTAATTTATATTCGTTGTTACTTGTTTTTACTGGTTCAATACTACACTCTTTTGTTTCTTCTTCTTGAACATATTGTATTTTTACAGTATTTCCTTGTGCTTGGTTCACAGTTTGTATTAGTTCTTCTGTTGAGTCAATAGACACTTCATTTATTTTTGTAATTGTATCTCCTTCTTTTATTCCTGTATTTTCGTATGGCTTATGCATTTTGTTGTCAATTCCTTGTATTTCTGACATTCCAACTACTAATACTCCATTTGTATATAATTTTACACCTGCTATACTTCCTACTGGAATTACTTTTGTTTTTGGCAGAATATCTACATTTACATTTTTTAAGTTTATATTATCAAATAAACTAAGTTTCATGGTAGTTTTATTTTTAGTGTTTGAAACTGTCTCGATTGTTTCACCTGATTCTGATTTTATATTTAGGCCTAATAACGTTCGAATTGTAATGTTTTCTCCTTCAAAAATTACTAGCTTTTCTGGTACATTTTCAATTGCTAATATATAAGAATATATTAAAATTAAAAAAAATACTAGTAATAGCTTTTTTACCGTTTTTTTCATAAAAACTCCTTAAAATTTACTATTAATAGTATTTCTTTTTTTTATTTTTTTATTCAAAATTGAAATAAAAGTGTTTTAATTTCCTTGACTAACTAATTGGTTTTGTACATCTTCTAGTTTATTTGTTACACGATACATTCCATATCTTTCTCTTCCAAGTGCTGTATAATATATTTGTGCTAATTTGTATAAGTTGCTACTTGGATTTTGTCCTACATTTTTAAAGTAGTCATATACGTTTTTACCTGAATTTTTTTCATTTGCATTTATAATTGATGTATAGCTTGCTATATCTTCTCTTGGATAGTAATATACCGGTGTACTATATTCATCTTCACCATTATTTAGCTTACTTTCAGCTACTGTCGCTCTTCTTTCAAAATCAGCTTTGAAGATTCCTACTGTATTATTGTTTATCTTATTTTCTAATCCGTCTTCTGTTACTTGATGATATTCGCCTAGTTCACCAGCATTTGCAACGCCTGTAAGTATATAAATTGAGTCTTCTGGAACGAAATCTTCTGTATTGTCATTTGATACAATAGAATATCCATTATAAATTTTTCCACCAATGTTTAAGCCTTGAAGAAATGTAATCATAGATACGTTTTGTGCTATTTGTTCCCATTCATATTCTTGTAATTTTGGCATAGCAAAATTTACATCTGTTATTGATACTTTATTGTAATTTGAAATTGCTGGAATTAAATTGCTTTCTATTGAATTTTTTATTACTTGCATTTTATGTGCATTAAAATTAGAATCTTTATCTTCTATATTTTTGGTGCTACTAAATAATTCTTCAAATATATTATAATTAGTAAACGGATTATCTTCTTCTTTCGGATAATTTGAATATTTTTTTCCATTTGAATCTACAGCATCACTTGCCTTCAAATTTGTTAATCCCAAGTCTTTGATTTTATTCTTAAAATTATAAGCATCTTCATAATATTTAATGCCATTTTTATTGTTAGTTATATTTGTTACATCACTTTGATCATATTTTACATCATTTATAATCGCAAAAACTTTATCATTAGATTCTTGATAATATTTTACTCCATTTATTTTTTGGCAAGGATATTTTAAAATATTACCCAATATTTCACCTGTACTTGGTTTTACTATTCTTTTATTTCCACTTGCTTGTTGTCCACCTTGTTTATATTCTACATAAACATTTTGTTTTAATCCTTCTTTATTGTTTTCTTCTTTTATTTCAACGCCTCTATATGTATAATTTCCAGCAACATTTTTATCAACACTTGATAATAAATATCCTGATTCATTAACATTTTTTCCATTTATTATTCCTTGTATTGTTATATAACTATCTAAAGAATATATTATTGTAAAATCACTATTAGAATTTGGTTTATATCTACAACTATAATATATATAAGGTTTTAATCCATATATTGTTTCACCATCTTTAAATTCTGCCAAATCATCAAATGTATCTTCATCATCTAGTTCATTATTATATGCTGAATAAATATAGTATCCATCATATAATGTATATACAACAGCAGGTGTATAATTTTGTAGCACGTTTTTTGTATATCCACTCATATTAAAATGGCTTGTTAACGAATTATAAAATGTATTAATTGATGCTTTTATATCACGCATTTTTGAATTGGCTAAGTCTGATGTACTACTATTTGACATGTTTAATTGAAATGCCTTAATTGCATCATATGTAGCATTTTGCAACTTAGTATCATATTGTATTTGTAAATCTAATGTTTTTATCTGATTTCGTGCATATGAACTTAAAAGAATTGTCATCGGTAAAATAATAATTATAGCTATAATAGCTAATCCTTGTATTTTCATTACTAGTACCTTTCTTTCGTTATAATATTGGAATAGCTTGCAATATTATATATCACAAGCTACTTTATTATTTCCTTATATTATTTTCCATTAGTTGTTACAATTCCCGCATGTTGTGCAGCAATTGTGTAGGCCTCATTTCCAGTTACTGTGTAAAAGAAATTCTTTAATTGTTGTGAAATTGTTTGGTTTGTATTTTTAGCACTTACAGATACAATATATCCTTCTTTACATTTATACTCTCCATCTTTTTCAAGAACTGGCTCTATTTGTCCTTTAAATATAGAATAATAGCCATTTTCACCCGTTTTATCATTTTGGGCTTGTGAAACCTTTTTTCCTAAATTTTCATCTTTTACTTGTATTTCTATTTCTACATCATAAGTATTACCAGTAGAAGTAATTGTTTCTATATATTCATCATATTTTGCTTTAGTAATTTTTCCTGTTGATCTGATATTATCAACAAATTCTGTTGTAGCTGTTTCAACTGTTAATTGTGCTACATCATCTGTTCTATCTGATATTGTCATTAGTGGAAATACAAACATTAATACTGCTGCTAATCCTATAGCAATTATCGTAATAAATGTATCACTCATATTTCTCCTCCTTTATATTCCGTTCAAATGTATATGTTATTACTCTTTTTTCTGTTTTATTAACGTCTTCTAGCTCTGTTGGTGTTGAACCTAACTCTTCCATATAGTAAGTTCCTAAGGTTTCTTTTATTTTATAGCTATTTTCTTTCTCTGTAAGATAACTATATAAACTTATATCATGTGGTGTAATATTAAAGTTTTTTACGTAAGCACTTTTATCCTTTCCTGGGCTATATTCAAAATCACCATATATAATTCCATTCAAGAATTGCCTACTTGCCAAATCACTTGCAATTATCTGTTTTGATAAGTCTATTGTTTTTATCTTTTTTTCTTCAAAAACCCCTGTTACTTGGTTTTTAGCATATTGTGTATATAAATAATGATCATCTGGAAATTTAAAAACAATTTTATAATTTTCTTTATATGCACGGTAAATTGCAGGAATAATAGTTTCTTTACCTACATATCTACTTGTATCATTTTCATCTGATAAGTAATAATATCTTGAATCATTTTCAATTGTTAATGATTCTTTATCAGAATAGGATAATACGATATCAATTGTTTCTCTTGCTTGGGTCAATGCTAAAATAGTAATTGAAAGTCCAAGTATAAACAATAATACTGAACCTGCCATTCTTAATGCGTCAGATATATTTTCTTCCATATTATCCTCCTAAGAATTTTTTATTATTTTTTCTCTGTAATTGTTATATTGTTAACACGTCCAGCTGAAGTTGCACATTCAACAGTATAAGTCTTAGTTGTTGAAACTAATGATGTTTTAATATTGTCGTTCTCATATTTTGCTGTACCTACTGTAACAGAAATTTTTATATTATTGTTTGTATGAGCTTCGTCTGCATTACTTGCTATTACTTCTCCTATTAAAGATTTTACTTCAGAACCTTTTCTTGTTCCTTCATATTTAGTAAACTGACTGTTAAATGTATTTATTTCAGCTTGTGACATTCCACTGTTATTTACTGTATCTTGTGCCTGACTGAAAATCATAATACCTAATGATATTAATAAAATTGATAATAAGATAGCTCCTGCAATAATTAATGCTTTTGATGCGTTTTCCATAATTTTTTCCTCCTTTAAATTTTAACTTTTGTTTATATATTTTATCAATTGTAATTGATAACATTAATAACAAATTTATTGAGTTATTTGTTCAAACATCATATAACTTATTTTATTAGTTTCTGTATGATATTGAACTTCTATACATTTAAATGTTATATCTCCATAATATTTCAAGAATGTTTCTACTCCTTGCTCATAAATTCTTGTTATATTATATGTAACATCTTTATCTATAAATTTTATATCTATATTTAATGAATTTTTTCCATTATCAATATAATTTCCTTTATTATCTTTTGCTACTTCATTTCGTATATTATAATCAATTGCTTTGTTAATTAGGGTTGCTATTTTAGAACCTAATATTTCTTGATCTTGATATATTTCAAATTGTCTGTTTTCTTTTTGTGCTGTTTTATAATTTGCAACATAATTTAAATAGATATATGCTATTGTTGAGATTATAGCAATTATAATTAAGAAAAATATCGCTAATTTTTTCATTTTCATTCCTTTTTATTATACTACCTTTTTGTCTTTTTTTCAAGTATTTTGTAATTTATTATTCTATTTTATTCTTTTAATAGTTACTTTGTTTACTTTTCCTCCTGTGTCATGAAAAGTTATTCCTTCACATTTAAATTGATTTGTCAATTCTCCATTAGATTCTACTCCATTATATTCACTAATTAATTTCTGTTTTTCTTCCGTTGAAAGGTCTTGTGCATTTAAATAATTAAAGTTTGTACCTGATAAATTAATTATTACTTTGTATTCGCTTTCAAAATTTGTATATTCTTTATAAGTATCATTATTTTCTTTTGCTAAATTACATAGAGTAATAATATCGTAAATGGTAATATCGCTTCTTCCATTATATACAGTGTATTGCGAGTTGTACTGGGTTAGTTGGTTAAGTTCTACTTGTGCATATATATCTTTTGATCTAGCACCAAAATCCATAAACAAAAACACAGCTAATGATAATACTAAAATTCCAATTAATACGCCTGCTGCAATTATTAATGCCTTTGATGCATTTTCCATACATTATCCCACCTTTTTAAATTCCATATAGTTTATTTTTCCATTTGAATCATATTTTATTTCTGTACAAGCAAATACTCGTTTTATTTTGTCTTCTTCATCAATTTTGCTAAAATCTTGTCTTATGTTTGGATATATGGTTTCTATGTTACTTTTAATTTGTTTTTCTTCTGTTCCTTCATCTTTCATTTTTATATTATAACTTTCAATTTTATTATATAAAGTTTTTAATTCCATTAGTGTTAAGTCATCTCTATCGTATGATATATACTGATTATTAAAGTCTACTACTTGTGCTTGTTCTTTAGTCATATCATTTTGACGTTGATAGCTTGACAAATTATTAAACATTAGCATAAGTGCTCCAACTATCATTAATGCTATTAAAATTCCTCCAGCCATTATTAGCGCTCTAGATGCATTCTCCATTGATTATAACCTCCTATTATATTAGTTATGATATATTTGACATTGTTGTAAATGAATTTGACATACTTGTCAATCCAATGAATACTAATGGAACAATTAAATATCCTACAAACATACATACCATAGGTGCAAATCCTATACCTTTTCCTATCATTCCTTTTCTTTTTATTAGTCTTTCATTTGATTCTTTTCTCTTTTCTTGGTAATAATCTCTTTCTGAATCTAATTCATCAAATGCGTCTGTAATTGGTATTTTTTCTACTGCTGCTTGAAGACTTTCAACAATTCTAATTAATGGCATAAAACTTACTTCATCTTTCATTGCCTCTAATGCTTCCCATGCACCTGCTTCATAGTTGTTAACACATTTTGTAATTGGTGCTCTAAAAATGTTAGAATATCTTTCTAGCCATTCCAAAATAATTTCAACGTTAACCCTTTCAATTCTCATAAGCATTAATATAATTGTTTGGAATTGCATTACTTCGTCTTCCATTTCTAATTGCCTCATCTTTACTTGGAATATCAATATTCCAATCGGAGCCATATAACCGTGCTACAGCAAATACAAATGCTAGTAAGATTTCAAACCATTGCATATATTCACTATTTATAATTTTTAACTTTTCATCTATTCTTTTTACTGCTTTTTCAATTTCAGCATCACTTGAATCTTCATAGTACTTTAATTTTCTTACTGCTAATTCTATTTGTTTTTCTGTTGTATTTAATTTGCCTCTAAACTGATCTAGAATTTTGTTGTCTTCTTCTGTAATTTTCATTGCCTTTTTTTCATCACTTTCGCTCAGTCCGGCCTATTATATCATAATCTGTTGTCGGCTCTGTGTATATGTAATTAATTGCTACAACATGCATTTGCGAAAATAATATAATTGATGCAATAAACGTAACAATTGCCATAGTTATTCTGTTAATGTATAACCATTCCATTTTTAAATGAGATGCTGAATCTTTTAAATATTGTTGTACTTTTCTATACTCTTTTGTTCCTTTTTTTGGTATGAATAAATCTACAACTTTTTTTATTGGTTTCTTTTTATATAATTTTTCTTGCCATGGATTTTCTGTGTTTTTTGTGTCTATTCCTGTTGAGCCATTATCTTTTAATTTTCTTACTAATACGTAAGATGCAAAAGTTAGAATTAATATTAATATTTGTACAATCATTCCTGGTTTACCTTCATACCAACTAGCTACGAAGGAGAAGTTACTAATTGCCCAATTTTTTAAAGGCTCTAATAGTAAAACTGGTGCTATAGCAATGATTGATAAACTTTGAAATACATAATTTAGTTTGTCCCTTTTTAAAATTTCCAATTGCATTTCTTGTGTAATATTATTGATATTTTTTAAGTATAGAGATGCTCCATCTACTTTTCTATCACCAAATTCTTTTGTTAAATATGAAATTCCTGCAAATTCTTTTAAGAAACTATTTGGTGCAATATCGTAATATTTTTCTAATTCTGTTTCTGGATCATTTGAAATTAATATTTCGTATATTTTTTCACCTTGTCTTGAAATTTCTAACTCATCATCTTGTGATACTTGATAAATTGCTTCTTCTACCATGTTAAATTCATGATAAGCATGTCTAATTTCTGAGAAAAAGTCAATTTGTTCTTTTAAAATTTTGTTATCTATTTTATCAACTGAACCATCTATTAATGTATCTATCATAAATACTTCAAAAATTAATAATATGAACATTAATAAGTAATTTGATGAAGTTATTACGATTGTTATCGCTATAAGAGGTACTAAAAAAACAAGTGCTCTGGTAAGTATTTTAGCTGTTCCTTTTCTAGTGTTATATTCATCTTCTATATTAACAATTTCTAATCTTCTTCTTATTTTTAGTGCATATCTTTTTAAAAATGGTATTTTTATGTATGTAAGATATAATTTTTGAAGTAAAATTTCCGTTGAAAATTTATGCTCTTTTGTTCCTCTTTGCAATTGTTGTATTCTTTTATATTCGGATTTTTGCGTTTTTTTGGATATCATAACATATGCAATTATTATTAATACAAACAAAGCTGCTGCTCCACCCATAATATAAAATATCATATTGTTACTCACTTGTTATTTCACCTCTTCTCTTACTTCTGCAAAATTTATACATTAGTTGCTTTTGGTTTTCTTCCACGTTTTTTTGTTGTTTCTTGTGCATCTGCACTTACAGATACTGTTTGTTTTAATGAGTTTCCCCAATGTTTTTCTATAAATTTATCAAAATTTTCTAAGTCATCATCATTCATATTTATTCTCATTTCTTTTATGTTTTCTTGTGTAATTGGATTTGTAACAACATACTCACCATCTACATATTCTAATATGTTACGATAAGTGTATAATTGTTTATCTGTTACTTTTTCAAAATATCTTGTTGCATTATCAAAAAATTTATCGAATTTTCCTTCTAGTGTTTTTTCATTTCTATGGTCAAATGTATATTCATTTTTTTCTTCAATTGGAATACATTCTGTAATTCTTTCTACATATCTTTTTCCTCTAAAGTCTTTAGTTAAGTGAATATCAAAGTTCAATACTTGTACAACTTGCTCTTCTGCTGTTTTTTCATTGTTGAATTGTCCAATTCTAAGCATTGAGTTTCTAAGTGCTGTTACTAAGTTTGGAAATGTTTTAGCATGGTGTGTAAATAATGTGAATTTAGATGCAACTTGGGCAGCTTGTATCATCCATGCAGCTACGGGGTCTGTTGCAACCTCACCTATGATGTTTACAGAACCATCGGTTTTCTTTTGAACGTCCAAACCTTCTTGTCCTGATATTGTTTCTGTTTCACGGAATGTTAAAATGTTTCTTGTTGGATATATTCTTCTTAAGTGCAACTCGAATGCAGTTTCCTGAACACGGATGTTCATTGTTTCATAAATGTTTTCAATCATTCCCATAAGCATTGTTGTTTTACCACAACCTTGCTCACCAGTAATTGAGATAATTCTTGCTCCTTTTACTAAGAATTTTAATAATTCAATTGAATCTTCACATCCTGGTTCACCTTTGAACCATTGCTCTAATGTTGAACGTTTAACGTCGAATTTTCTTACGAAAAATGCCCATGTTTCAGAGAAACTTGGTCTAACAACAACGACACGAGAACCATCTTTCATTTCATTAATTTTATAACCATTTGTGTCAGATAATTGTCCTGGGTTATTGTATTTATAAATGTTTTGACAAACTCTTTTTAATTCTGCTTCTGTTCCAAATGATAAAAATGCTAAACGTATAGATTTACCTTGGAAGAATATCCATATACTGTCACATGCTCTTGGAACTTTGTGCTCAGATACTTGTTCTAAATAATCACCATCTACTTGTGCAACTTGGCTTAAGAAACTTTCTGGAAGTCCAGATACTCCGGCCAGATATTCCATCTATGTTCATGTCTCTTACTTCATCAATACTACTATATCCTTTGTAATGTTGATAAATTCTTTGCACAACAACAGATAATTTATCTGCAAATGATAGTACTATGTTTTCTTTTTCGTATATTTCTTCTATTTCTTCACTTGTTATTACATAAGAAGGTTTTGTTTCTCCTTCTACATATTTTAACCTTGCTAAATCATATTTTTTAATTATTTCTGTTAATGCCTCATATCCAAATTCTTTTTTGTAAGTATATATTAATATATCAAATTTGTCTTGTGCAGTTAGAAGGGATGGAATATCAAATGGAATAGATTTTGAAATATTTTCTTCTGTTACTCCATATTCATGTTCTAGTAAGTCAAATATTAATTCTTTTACGTATTTCTTATCATTTACATCTCCATATGTACATCCTTTTAAAGCCTTTTTTAATTCATATTTTTTATTTTTTCTTCTTTTTAATTCCTCTTCTGAAAGTCCAATATCATAAAGGTTAATTTTTGTAATTTCATCTAACCTTTTTTTAACAAATTCCATCATTTTTTCAATTGTATAGGTTTTATCATCTACATCAACTAACACTTCTACTTCTGCTGTTTTCTTTTTCTTAATAATATAGTAAATAGTGTAGCCTGCAATAGCTAATACCACTACTATTAATATAATGTTGGTTATTGACATTTTTGAGTTTTCCCTCCTTACATTTTCATTGCTAAATCTTCTAATCGATAAATAATATTGTCTATTGTTCTTCTTATTTCTGCAATAAAAAATCCATTTCTGTCATCTTCTTCTATTCTTCTTAATTTCAAAAACAAATCTGGTACATTTGCTTCTTCACAAGCCTCAAAAAATAATGTGTTATATGGGATTGTTGAAACTTTGTTTTTCTCACCTAAGTATCTTGATATGTTTTTTACATTGTATTTTGAAAACTTATCATATCTTCCAATTAATAATAATGTTTTTTTAGATTTAAACACATTTCTTTCTTCTCTCATTTTTGCAAATGTATTGATACTTGTTAATCTTTGGCTTAAGTTTGCAATAATTAAATTTGAATTATTTAAAATAGTTTCTTCTATATCATCTTTTACTTGTTTATCTAAATCTACAAATACTAAATCATAATAATTATTAGCTAAGTTTATAAGATCTGGATAATATTTTCGTATGTCATTATTATATTCATCTATTTCACCTTTAAATGTTGGCAAAATTTCTAGTCTATCTTTAAATATAATTTTTGTATAATTTGTAATATGATCAGGAGATAATTTATTGCTTCTCATGATTTTTATTAATCCTGCAATTCCTTCTTCCATTGCAGTATTTGCATTTGGTCCAAATAGTCCTAAATTTTTCTTTGTTCTGTTTGGTGCCCAAAAGCAATTATCTAAATTTTCATCTTGATATCCTGTTGAAATAACTAATATTCTATAGTTGTGTTCTATTGCTAAAAATGTACAAATTGCGGCTATAGATAGTGTTTTTCCTGTTTGTTCTTTTCCATTATTCCAAAATGTTACAATTGACATTTGTTATGCTCCTTTTTCAATTAATTTTATCACTTTTCTTATGTTTGCTTCACTTACATCTTCTAAGATTTCTTCTGCCATATATGCTAGCCCATCTTTATATTGTATACTTAATTTTCTGAATTTTATTTTTGCTAGTCTTTGATTTTCATAAATAACATTTAAGTCTCCATTTTCTATTGGGAAATAAATTTTATATTCATTCCATATAGCTTTGTATCCTAGTGAAAGGAAATTTAAATAGTCATCTTCTTCTTTTAACATTTCTTTTGAGAATAATACTTTGGTTAAAGTACTTACATCTTTTAAACTATGTAATATTTCTAATCCTTTTTTTAGTGAATAATTATCAAAAGATGTTACAAAAAAGTTCTTTCTAGCAGTTTCTAATTCAAGATTTTCAAATCCTTTTGCATTATCTGTGTCTATTAAGGCTATATCATATTCTAATTCTTGTTCTTTTGGTATGCCTAAATAATTTTTTATATCTTCAAAATTTTCAAATCCAACTGCTATATCTATATCTTCAAAATCGGTAACATATTTCGTAGTTGGGTTTATAGCTGGCACAATATACCTAGCTTTTTGATTGACTGTTGAATCCACTACTAAAACTTTTTTATTTAACATCACTAATATTTTCGCTATATATACAATTAAATCTGTTTTATCATAGGCACCTATAAACCCTATTTTCTTCATGCGTATTTCTCTCCTTTTTTATTATTCTACAACTCCTGCTAAAGAGTCTAAGTATTCTTGTCTAGAATTTTTAGATTTTGTCACACTTTCTTGCATATTGGTTTCTAAGTTTGCATTTGCTTGGTCTGCTTCTTTTTCAATTATAGAATTAATATTACTTCTTAATTTTGTCATGTCAGAACTGCTATATCTGCTTCTGATTGCATTCATTGCTTTTTCTAATACATTTGGATCATTTTGTAAAATATCTAATGTACTTTCGTTTAATGGATAAGTTGGTGTTGCTGCTGCTTGCATACCTGCTTCTGTATATTTAGTTGCATATAATTTTGCTCCATTTTTTTGGAATGCATCTACAATTGCACAACTCATATGTAATATTTCATCTTCTGTTAAATTAATCCAAATTGTATCTGGTGAATCAACACCATTAATAACTGGTAATTCTACTTCTTTTTTTGATACTACAATAAAGTCTTGTCCAGATGGCATCATTAAACGTACATCTATGTAATCTCCTGTTGCTAGATCTGTTGGTAATACTAACATATTGTATTCTTGTTTTCTTCTGTCATCTTGCACCATATTATCACTTTTGCTTAATAATTCTGTTGTAATTAATGTATTTTTTTTCATAGTAACTTTTGCTACTAATGGTACACTGTTTAAGTCAACATATGTTTTTTCTGTACCTTCTTCAATATAATAGTTGTTTGTATCAGATAATTTTAATTCATATTCTTTGTTATTTTTGCTAGCAATTTTTATAAATAATTTTGCTTGTCCATTTTCTATTTTAGTGTATACATCATTTCCTTCTTTATCTTGTAATGAATAGTTTTCAATTATTGATATATCACTTGTAGCATTACTTGGTACAAGGTTTCTATTTACTACTTGTGTACTTAGCATATCAGTTGTAATTACCTGTCCTGAGCTAACATCTTGATTTAATACATATGCGTTTACACTTGCAGCCATTGTTTCTTTCTCTTTTTTCTGTAGATTCATTAATTGCATAAATAGAAGTGCTATTACTGCTCCTGATATTACTAACATTAATAACATTCCTAATAAAAATGAATTTCTTGCTTTTCTTTGCATTGGATTTGTTGCCATTACAAATTCCTCCCTTAAAATTTATTTTTCTATATTTTTTTACAAAATACTCATCTATTTCATTGTAACTCAAATATATTTTAAAATCAATAATATTACCTCTTGTTACTAAATTTTAATGTTTTTGTAATATTTCTGTAATATTTTAGTTGCAAAATTTTTCTAATGCCTTTGCTACTCCTTCATTATCATTTGTTGTTGTTAAATAATCTGCAATTTCTATAACTTCTTTGGTACTTCCTTGCATTGTAATTCCTAACCCTGCATTTTTAATCATTTTTTTGTCATTTATATTGTCTCCAATTGCTATAACTTCTTCTTTTTTTATGTTTAATTTTTCCATTAAATATTCTATTGCATTCCATTTATCTACATTTTGAGCTGTTATTTCTGTGTAATAATATTCTATTACAAATTCTTCTGTTCCTTGTTTTATTGTTTTTCTAGACATATGAGAAACATCTAGAACTTCTATTTCTTCTATTTGTTTTAGTTTTCTTATAATTGCTTGAAATACTGATTTATTTTCGTCACAAATTGTAATTTTTAAAATTTTATTTTCTCTTAAATTTTTTACATATTCATATATGTTTTCGACAATACTAATTTTAGTTTTTTTACTTTCTTCTTTTTTTAAGTTTTCTTTTTGATAATATAAAACATTGTATTTTAGAGCATTTGCAATGATTGCTTTATCAGTATAGACATTGTAAGATATACTATTTTCTTCACATATTTTTATTATTTCTAAAATTTTTTCTTTTGGTAAAAATTTTTTGTACATAATATCATCTTTTTGAATATCATAAATAATTGCGCCATTTCCTGCTATAAAATAATCTTTAATTCCAATTTCTTTTGCAATTGTTTTTATAGAATCAATTGGTCTTCCAGAAGCAAGTATTACGTTTGTTCCTTTTTCCATTGTTTTTTTTATAACTTTTTTTGTATTTTCTGTAACTATTCCATATTGATTCAATAAAGTTCCATCTAAATCGATTGCTACTAATTTATACATTTTTTTATTCTCCTCTTCTTTATATCTTTTACATTATAACTTTAAAAATTTCAATTTGCAACATTATTTTTATTTCTAAATTTATTTTTTTGGAAAAAATTACTTGTTTATTTTTTGTTATTTTAACAAATGATAGTATTAGAAAAAGCAAAGGTTTTTTCTTATAATGTAATATTACAGGAGGTGAAAAAACATGGCAAACAATTCAAACAGAAAATTAGTTCCAGAAGCTATGACTGCTTTAGATAAATTCAAATATGAAGTAGCTAGTGAAGTTGGTGTTAACTTAAAAGACGGATATAATGGAGATTTATCTTCTAAAGACGCTGGAAGAATCGGTGGAAATATGGTTAGAAAAATGATCCAACAAGCTGAACAATCTATGAAATAGTTTTATTACTATTAGTTATTAAAGGTAGGAAGTTAAATTTTGCTTTTAGTTGTTTACTTATTTTGTACATCAAAAAGGCAGGATTTGATTTCCTGCCTTTTCTATATAATTTTTTTACGCTTCTGGTTCTACTAAACCATAGTTTTTACCATCTTTTAATTTATGTATTGCATTTACTTTTCCTGTTTCTACATTTATAAATACTAAGAAATTATGTGTTGGTTTTTCTTTTAATTTCAAAACAGCATCTTCTGGTAACATTGGTTTTATTTCATAATAAGAAGTTTTAATAATTTCATCTCTAACTTCTGCATCTGGACCTGTTACTACTTCCATTGTTTTTATGGATGCATCTTTCATCATTTTTTCTTTTTTTGTTTTTGATTTTCTAATTTGTCCTTCAAGAATGTCTATGTCTTTATCTATTGAAGCATACATATCTTTGTCTTCTGTTACTGCTCTGTATTTTTCGCCATTTGCTGTAACATAAATTTCTGCTATTTGTTCATTTTTTTCTGTTCTTAATGTAACTTCTGCTTCTGCCTCCTCAAAGTATTTATCAATTCTTTCTAATTTTTTTTCTACATAGTCATTAATTGCCTCTGTTATTTTTAGTTCTTTTCCTGTTATTTTAATTTTCATAAAATTTTCGCTCCCTTCTTTTATATGAATTATTATATACATTAATTTTTTAGTTGTCAATGGTCATATTTTTAAAATAGTTCTTCTAATTTGTATTCTCTTTCCAATTTTTCATTAAAATATAGCTTTGTTAATAACTTTAACTCTTCTAATGAATCATCTTTTAATTCAAATGAATATAATTTTTTTGGTGGTGATGTTACAATATATCTAATTGCATTTAAAGTACTTTCGCTTATTTTAATGCAACTTGTATCTTGTTTTCCACATATTTTACACTTTAATCCACTATCTTTAATGCTAAAATAGATTAATTCATTTGTTTCATTACAATTTGTACACTTCCTTATATTAGGTGTAAATCCTAATATGCAAAGCAAACGTAACTTAAATATTCCAAGAACCATATCTAAGTTTTTATTTGTTTCTGATATTGTATAAAGAGTATTTAGTAGTAATTGCAATATTTTATAGCAATTTTGATTTTCTCTTGTAACATCTCTTACTATTTTACTAATATGTACAGCATATTTTAATTTATCTAAATCTGTTCTAAGATTATAAAAAATTTCAATTGGTTCAACAGAATTAATATGATAGGTTTCTGTTCCTTTATACATTAAATATTCACCAAAACAAAACATTTGTGTACCTGCCAAAAGAGCACTTTTAGGTCTTCTTGCTCCTTTGGCAACACAAGATATCTTACCGTACATTTGGAGTAAGTACTGTAAGCATCTTATCAAAATCTCCCATATTATTTTCTGATAATACAATTCCATTTATTTTTACATTTGACATTTATAATTCCTCATTTTTTTGTTTGCTCACTCTTATGCAAGTAGTTAGTTGTGCTTGTTCCTATATTACCTTTTATTTCTTTTTCTATATTTTCTATTTGTTTTAATTCCATAAAAGAATTGATATCTCCAGTGTTTTTAAAAGTTTCCCACGCAATTTTTCTAATCATAAACTTCCTCTCCTTTAAGTTTATCTTTCGCAATTTTGTTGTGTTTTATTCCATATTCCACTTTTTATTTTATTTTGAATTTATTAACAATGGAATCATTTGATTGCCAGTCTTCTTTTACTTTTACCCATGTTTTTAAATTGATTTTGACTCCAAAGTTTTCTTCCATATCAATTCTTGCCATTCTTCCTATTTTTTTTAGCATTTCTCCATTTTTGCCTATTATAATTCCTTTGTGTGATTCTCTTATGCAATAAATTGTTGCTTCTATGTCATAAATTTCTTCGTTTTGTTTGTTTTTTCTTGTTTTTAGTTTTTCTACTTCTACATATATTCCATGTGGTACTTCATCTTGTAATAGTTTTAAGGCTTTTTCTCTTATTGTTTCTTCTGCTAATTGTCTTAATGTTTGGTCTGTGTATTCTTCTACATCGTAATAAGCTGGTCCCGGTTTTAAATTTTTTTCTATTTCCTCTAATATAATTTCTTTGTATTTTTTGTTTGTTGCTGAGATCGGAATAACTGCTTCAAAATTGTATTCTTTTCTATATATGTCAATTAAATTTAAAAGTTTTTCTCTTTTTACTAAGTCTATTTTATTTATAATTAAAATTGTTTTTTTGTTTGCTTCTTTTATTTTTTCTAATATTATGCTGTCTCCTTTTCCTATATTTTCGCTTGTTGCTTCTATTAAAAATAATATTATATCACAATCAGGCAAACTTCCAAATGATGTTTCTATCATAGTTTGATTTAATTTTGTTTTTGGTTTATGGATTCCTGGTGTGTCTGTAAAAATAATTTGACTATTTTCTCTGTTTACAATTCCTTTTATTGCTGTTCTGGTTGTTTGCACTTTGTTACTAATTCCTGCTACTTTTTCTCCTACTAATAAGTTGATTAGAGTTGATTTTCCTACATTTGTTCTTCCTATTAATGTTACAAATCCAGATTTGAATTGTGCTTCTTCCATAATTTATTTTTTCCTTCCTTTTTCTTTTCTTTATTATACACCATTTTTTTGCTAAATTTGTAGAAATTGAAAATTTTTCTAAAATATTTTAAAGGTGTTTTTGGGGACGGGGCAAAAAAACACCTTTTACCTATTTTTTATTATTTATTTAAAACTTCTCCATAATATAAAAAAACGGGGTGTTTTTTTGCCCCGTCCCCAAAAACACCCTTTTAAGCATATGCTTGTCGTTTTTTAAAGCTAAGTAAGTTTGTAATTTCATTTCCGACACCTTTTGCTTTTTTGTTTTTTCTTGCTCTTTCTTGTTCCAATTGTCTTTTTTGTTCTTCTGCAACTGATTGACAAATTGCTTTTTGATAAGTAAAATGTGTGTCTTGTGCTATTTTACTCCAGTTGTATTCATTTCTAACTTTATTTTTTGCTTTTTTAGTTATTTCACTGCAAAGTTTTGGATTATATAATAATTCTAAAATAGAATCTGCTATTGAATTTGGATTTCCACAATAGGTTTTCATTCCATTTACTCTATGTTCTACTATTTCATTTAATCCTCCAATATCAGAAACTACTACTGGGTTTTCTGATAACATTGCTTCTAAAGCTACTATTCCAAATGGCTCATATGTACTTGGAAATACTGATATGTCTGCTGCTTTGTACATTCTTTGTACATCTTTTCCACTCATATATCCAGCAAAATATACTTTATTTGATATTCCCATACTATCTACTTGTGCTCTTAATTCTTCTAACATTCCACCTTTTCCACAAATTACTAGTTTTGTATCGTGATAGCCTTCTAATATTTTTGGCATAGCTGCTATAAGATGTTGTATTCCCTTTTCATATACTAGTCTTCCCATAAATAATATTATTTTTTCGTTGTCCATTGCATATCTTCTTCTAAAGTTATAATCTCTTTCGAATCCATTGTATAAACTCATGTTTACACCATTTGGTATAACATTTATTTTTTCATATGGTAAACCAAATAATCTTTGTAATTCATTTTTCATATAATTACTGTTTACTATTACTTCTGCAGATTCGTATGTTAACATCCATTCTGTATCATTTATATATCTTTGTTGTTCATCATGTATTCCACTGTTTCTTCCTGCTTCTGTTGCATGAATTGTTGAAACAATTGGTATGTTGTAGGCATTTTTTAATGTTTTTGCACTGTATGCAACTAGCCAATCATGTGCATGTATAACATCAAATTTTCCTTGTTCTTGAATTAATTCATTGGCTTTTGCAAGCATACTGAAATTCATTTGCATAACCCAATCAATAAAATTGTTTGGATTTATCATGTAGTTATCTACTCTATATACTTTTACGCCTTTATCGTCTTCAAAATATGGTGTGTCTCCATCTCTATATGTAATAACAGTTACATCATGACCATCTTTTAATAGTGTTTTTGATAAATCTGATACAACTCGTGATATTCCTCCTACTACTCTTGGTGGATATTCCCATGTTAACATCAATATTTTCATTGATTTTTCTTCCTTTCCTATTTTCTTTTGTTATTTGCTATTTTTTGACATTTTTCTCTATTCTATTATATTGTATACAAAATTTTTTTAAATGTAAATGTTTTTTTTATATTTTTTTTATTTTATTTTTTTAATAAAAAAATAAGATTTTCTAAATAGTTTATGCTACTTAGAAAATCTAGGTTTTTATTGTTCAGTATCATTATTTTCAGTATTATCATTTTCACTATTATTCTCAGTATTATTATTATCAGTATTATCTGACGTTGGATTTTGTGTTTGAGTTTCAGTACTATTATTTCTTACTGTTATTCCATTTAAATTTAGAAATTCAATTGCATCCATTGTTTGATCATTTACTGCTATTGTATAATGTCTTTCATCTCTAACAATTGTCATATAAATATCATCTGCAACTGTTGCAAATAATTCTGCCCCATTTGAATTAATTAAATTATACTTTTTGTCTTTACAAGCAACTAAAACATCATAATCAGGAATAACTAGCAAGCTCAATACATCTTTATTGTTAGATGCTACATAACCAAAGCTATCATATTTATATTCTGTTAGTTGTTTTCCGTTTTTATCAAATAATGCCCAATAATTACCTTTTTTTACTGGTATTAAATTATTAGCTAATAAGTAATTATTTTTAATATTATTTTTTTCAAATTTTGAAATATCTATACCAATTTGATCATTTTCAATATATATTTTTGTGTTGCCATTAATATCAATTACTCCGTATTTGTTTTCTTGTTTTACTAGGTATAAGCCAGAATCTTGCTCCATTAATTCAATAGTATCATACATAATCGGAATTTTAGTTTCTTTATTTGCAGATAATATTCCAACTTTTTTATTTGATTCTACTAAAAAATCTCCTGTATTAGGAAGATATGTTATATTATCGTATTTTGCTTCTAATATTGTTGTTCCATCTATTCCTATAACTCCATATTGTTTCCTATTTTTATCTTTTTGTACAATTAATTCATTGTTTAATATTGCTTTTTGGTTTACAGTTTCATTGCTTAATTCTACATATCCATAATCTAATACTCTACTTTTATAAAAATTATATAAATATGGAATTGTTAATATTGTTATTTGATGTTTTTCTGCATCATATGCAAAGCTAATATCAAAGGCTTTTTCCATTCCTTCTGTTGTCATATATAATTCTCCTTCAATACTTTTGATTGGCTTTTCCATATATACATATTCGTAATTAGCATCTTTATTGGTTAAATCAAGTTTATAAATTTTTTCTTGTCCTAATTCAAAATTTATAGCTTCTGTTTGGCTTTGTAGATAACATTTGCTTGGAGTTTCTGATTTTTCATTATATTCTCCATTATAACTTTCATAGTCGAAATATGATGCAATTTTTTTAATTGGAACATATATTGTTCCATCTTCTTCAAATACTAATAGCTGTTTTACTTTTTCATTTACTTTCCCATCCATAGTTAATTGCAAAACTTGACTTTTGAGGTACATTAAATATGAAGCAATCGCAATAATTGCAATAATAGTTAATACAATAAATATTAATATAATTCTACCTACTCTTCTTCTCTTTTTTTCTTCTCTATTTTGAAAGCTCTCTTCAATTAAATTCATTTGTACTGCACCCCCATTATTTTATATAACCATACTTTCTATAGAATTCATCTTTGAAATTGGCTAAATTATCTCTCTCTATTTCTATTTTAACCTTTTCCATTAAATTAGTCAAGAACCTTAGGTTATGAATTGATAATAATCTATCCCCCAAGATTTCATTTGTCTTTACTAGATGGCGAATATAAGCTCTTGTATAATTTTTACAAGTATAGCAATCACATTCTGGATCAAGTGGTGTAAAATCTCTTTCATATGTTGCATTTCTAACGACAACTTTTCCGTCTTGAGGTCATAGCTGTACCATTTCTTGCTATTCTAGTTGGTAAAACGCAATCGCACATATCAATTCCAGCTAAAACTGCTTCTATTAAATAGTCTGGTGTTCCAACTCCCATTAAATATCTTGGTTTGTCTTTTGGCATTAAAGGTGCTGTATATTTTAAAATATCTAAAAATTCTTCTTTTGGCTCTCCTACACTAATTCCACCTATTGCATATCCTGGCAAATCTAAATCTATTAAGTCTTTTGCACTTTTTTCTCTTAAGTCTTTATAGAATCCACCTTGAATAATTCCAAATAATGCTTGTGTATCTGTTGTTGTATGTGAGTCTTTGCATCTTTTTGCCCATCTTGTCGTTCTTTCCATTGATTGTTTAGTATATTCATAACTTGCACCGATGTTCTACACATTCATCAAGTGCCATTATGATATCTGCTCCTAAATCTTCTTCAATTTCCATAACAGACTCTGGTGAAAAGAAATGTTTACTACCATCTAAATGTGATTTAAATTCTACACCTTCTTCTGTAATAGTTCTTAATGCTCCTAAGCTAAATACTTGAAATCCTCCACTATCTGTTAAAATTGGTCTATCCCAATTCATAAATTTATGCAAATGCCCTGCTTCTTTAACAATTTTACTTCCAGGTCTTAAATATAAATGATATGTATTGCATAATATTATATCTGCTTTTACTTCTTCTTTTAATTCTTCAGGTGTCATAGATTTTACTGTTGCTTGTGTTCCAACTGGCATAAATACTGGTGTTCCGTATATCTCCGTGTGGGGTATGTATTACTCCTCTTCTTGCTCCTGTTTGTTTACACTCATGTAATAATTCATATGTTATTGCTTGTTTCATTATATTTCCTTTTCTCTCCTTTTAATATATAAACATTGCATCTCCAAAACTAAAAAATCTATATTTTTCTTTTACCGCTTCATTATAAGCCTTTAAAATATAATCTTTTCCTGCTAAACTAGATACTAACATTAATAGAGTTGATTGTGGTAAATGAAAATTGGTAATTAGTCCATCAATACACTTAAAATTATATCCTGGATAAATAAATATATTTGTGTCTCCTTCTACCGCTTCGACTAAGCCACTATTTTCATTTGCAATAGATTCCAATACTCTACAAGATGTTGTTCCAACCGCAATAATTCTTTTTCCTTCTTTTTTTGCTTTATTTATTTTATCACAGTCTTCTTGTTTTATATAAAAATGTTCTGTATGCATTTTATGTTCTTCTACATTTTTTTCTTTTACTGGTCTAAAAGTTCCAATTCCTACATGTAGCGTAACATTTGCAATAATAATTCCTTTTTCTTGTAATTTTTGTAACAGTTCTTCTGTAAAGTGTAATCCTGCTGTTGGAGCTGCTGCTGAGCCATCATATTTTGCATAAACTGTTTGGTATCTATCTTTTTGCTTTAATTCTTCGTGAATATAAGGTGGTAAAGGCATAAGCCCTATTTTATCTAATATTTCATTAAAAATTCCTTGATAAATAAATTGCACTTTTCTTGTTCCACCTGGCATAATATCTAAAATATTTGCCTCTAATAGTCCATCTCCAAATATTACCTTTGTTCCTATGTGAAGTTTGTTTCCTGGTCTAACAATACATTCCCATATGTCTCCTTCAATGTTATTTAATAATAAAAATTCAACTTTTGCACCTGTTTCTTTATTACCATATAATCTTGCTGGTATAACTTTTGTATTGTTTCTTACTAGAACATCTCCTGGTTCTAAGTAGTCAATAATATTTTTGAATGTTTTATGTTCTATTGTTTGTTTTTCAGTATTTAATATCATTAATCTTGATTCGTCTCTTTTTTCTATAGGTGTTTGTGCAATTAATTCTTCTGGTAATTCGTAATTAAATTCTGATACTTTCAATTTTTTTGTCCTTTCAATTTTTTTATTAAATTATCTATTATTTCTTTTATTTCTTCAATTATATTTTCAGGTTGTTTAAATTCTTCTTCCATTTGATAAGAATATTTAAAGTTACTGTTTTTGGCTGGTTTTAATGTATATATTTCTTCTGGTAATCCTATTTTTTCAGATTGCACTTTTATATTTTTGTTCATATAATCTGTATACCATGTTTTTTGGCCAATTAATCTTTCATTTTTATAACCATATTTTTCGTAATCATGTAGTTCTGGTCTTTCATATCCGTATTCTTTAGCATTTCTTTCTAAAGAATGTAAGAATTCATGTAAAAAGACTTCTTCTGGAAAAGTATTAACATTAGAATTATATTTATAAATATAACTTTTTGAATCGTTTGGCAATCTAATATTAGAAAAGCCTATTCCATAGTAATCCATTGAGCCTAGTCCAATCCAGTCATTTACTTCTATATCATTTTCATGTTGTTCATCTCCGAAGTTTTACAATTACAAAAATATGATCATAATCATTTGATTCTATTGTACCTTTTATTTGATTTTCAACATCTTCTGCTGATACATAATATCCGGAATGTAGCATCATAAGATAATTTAGATAATGGAGTATTTATCTCATAAATATCGCATTTTGCTGTCATTTTTCTATTGGATAAGTTTTCACATGATTTTTCAAATAATTGGATTGTATTTGTAATGTCACTTATGTCATTTCCGAGTTACATCTAATTTAATTTCTTTTCCATTAATATTTACATCTGTTGTTTTAAAAATAAAGCACGCAAATTTCCATTCACTGTTATTGTCTGTTATTCCTTCTTCAATTGTAAAGTTTGAAAACCATGCCTCTCCTTTTGCTTCTCCTAAATATCCGCCTAATCTAAAGCCTATATTTACCTCTTCTCTATCTTTACTGTTGAAAATTAACTCTATTTTTTGCCAATTTTGTGTGCCAGATATGGCAATTGACCTTTCTGTTGTTCCCTCAATTGAAATTTGTGCACCTATTCCTGAATTTTCATTTTCAGCTTGCACATTACTTGTTTTTACCATACAAGTTACTTTATATGGTTGATTTTTGTTTACTTTAATTTTTTTGTAAAACATTGCATCATTAAAATCTTTTGAATCGATTTTATAACTTCTTTTTGCTGTGTATTTTACTTCATTATCTCGTATAAATGTAGATGCATATAGTTTTGATTCACTTCTTACAAAATCATTAAAATTGTTTTGTTGATAATACTGATATACAAAATATAGTATTACAAGTAATATTGCAAGTGTTATATAATAGCTTATTTTGTGTTTCCTTTTCTTCTGCTCCATATTTATCCTCCATCAAATAGAGGCACTTTTAAAAATGCCTCTTTGTTGTTTATTCTTCTGTTCTGTTGTCATTAAAATCTTTCATGCTTAAATTGATTCTTCCTTGTTCATCGATATCAATTACTTTTACCGTTACTTTGTCTCCTACGTGAAGTACATCATTTATATTTTTAATTCTTTCTCTTGATATTTGAGAAATATGTAATAAACCTTCTTTTCCTCCGCAGTCTAAGTCTACAAAAGCTCCAAAGTTCATAATTCTTGTTACTTCTCCATAGTAAATACCACCAACTTCAACTTCTCTTACAATATCTTCAATCATTTCTAATGCTTGTATTGCTTTTTCGTTGTCGTTTGAATAAATAAATACTTGTCCATCTTCTTCTATATCAATTTTAACTCCAGTTTCTTCAATAATTTTGTTGATTACTTTTCCACCTGTTCCAATTACATCTTTTATTTTTTCTACTTTAATTTGTGTTCCTACTATTCTTGGAGCATATTTTGAGATGTCTTCTCTTGGCTTGCTAATAACTGGCGCCATAACATCTTCTAAGATGTGTTTTCTTGCAATTCTTGTTTTTTCAAATGCTTCTTTTATAATATCATAACTTAGTCCATCGCATTTGATATCTACTTGTATTGCTGTAATTCCTTTTTCTGTTCCTCCAACTTTAAAGTCCATATCTCCAAAGAAATCTTCTAATCCTTGAATATCTACTAACATAACATAGTCTTTGTCATTGTCTGGATTTGTTACTAAACCTGTTGAAATTCCTGCTACTGGTCTTTTTATTGGAACACCTGCATCCATTAAACTTAATGTACTTCCACAAATACTTGCTTGTGAAGTAGAACCATTAGATGATAGTACTTCTGATACTACTCTTATGGCATATGGGAATTCTTCTTTTGATGGCAATACTGGTACTAATGCTTTTTCTGCTAATGCTCCATGTCCTATTTCTCTTCTTCCTGGTCCTCTAGATGGTCTTGCTTCTCCTACTGAGTAACTTGGGAAATTGTAATGGTGCATATATCTTTTTGATTCTTCAGTGTCTATTCCATCTAATACTTGTTCTTCACTTATCATTCCTAAAGTTGCAATTGATAATACTTGTGTTTGTCCTCTTGTGAATAATGCGCTTCCATGTGTTCTTGGAAGTAGACCTACTTCGCATGATAGTGGTCTTATTTCGTCTAAAGCTCTTCCGTCTACTCTTTTATGTTCAACAAAAATCATTTCTCTAACACATTTTTTCTCTAATTTGTAAATTGCTTCTCCAATATCTGCTTTATGTTCTTCAAGAGCTTCTTCTCCAAATTTTTCTTTGTATGCTTCTTCAATTTTTTCTGTTAGTTCATCTATGTTTTTATCTCTTATTTCTTTGTCTACTTCTTGTACTTTTTCTTTCATTTCGTCTTTGAAGTTTGATTCAATAAATTCATATATTTCATGATCTACTTCAAATGATTTGTATTTAAATTTTGGCTTTCCAATTTCTTTTTGAATTTTTGTAATAAATTTGCATATTTTTTTGATTTCTGTATGTGCTGCTTTTATTGATTCTAACATTAAGTCATCTGGTATTTCGTTTCCGCCTGCTTCTATCATAGTTATTTTCTTTTCTGTTGCTGCAACAGTTAGTGTTAAGTCACTTTTTCCTCTTTGCTCTTCTGTTGGGTTGATTACAATTTGTCCATCTACTATTCCTACATTTACTGCTGCTGTAGGTCCTCCAAATGGAATGTCTGATATTGCTAAAGCACATGCTGCTCCTATCATTGCTGCAACTTCTGGTGAGTTGTCTTGATCAACGCAAAGTACTGTTGCACAAACTACTACATCATTTCTAAAGTCTTTTGGGAATAATGGTCTTAATGGTCTATCTATTGCTCTTGATGTAAGTATTGCTTTGTCACTTGGTTTTCCTTCTCTTTTTAAGAATCCTCCTGGTATTTTTCCAACAGAATATAATTTTTCCTCAAAGTCTACTGATAGTGGGAAAAAGTCTATTCCTTCTTTTGGTTCTTTTGATGCTGTTACATTTACTAATACACATGTGTCTCCATAACGTACTAAGACACTTCCATTTGCTAAACCTGCCATCTTTCCTGTTTCGATTACAAGTTTTCTTCCTGCTAATTCTGTTTCGTAAGTTTTAAACATATTAAATCCTTCCTTTCTTTTTTTCAAGCAAGTTTAGATGGTAACCTCTATTCTATATTAATTTTCTTAATACAGGATACAAGCTACTTACCTAAACTTTTGCTTGTTTAATGAATAAAAAGCCCTTGCCAAAATAAGCACTGGGCTTTATTATTTTTATTTTCTTAATCCTAATTTTTCAACAATTTCTCTATAACGGTTTATGTCTTTTTTTGCTAAGTAGTTAAGCATGTTTCTTCTTTTTCCTACCATTTTTAAAAGACCACGTCTTGAGTGATTGTCTTTTTTATGAATTTTTAAATGTTCTGTTAGTTCATTAATTCTTTCTGTTAAAAGAGCTATTTGTACTTCTGGTGAACCTGTATCGTTTTCCTCTCTTTTATAAGTATTAATGATTTCTTGTTTTCTTTCTTTTGTCATTTTTTACACCTCCTATTTTTTTCTTTGTCCTTTAACTGAGCTTAAAGTTTTAGGTGTTTTTCTTTTAGCTAAGTAAAAGGTATGCCTTTTTTGACATATTGATTATACTATATTTAGTGGAGAATTGCAAGTTTTTTTTGAATTTTGTTTCTTTTATAGTTACTAGTTAATGGTTTTAAAACTAAAATAAGCTAAAAACTAATTGACTGCAACAGTTTTGTAATGAAAACTTAAT
>CANQHU010000015.1 GCA_947623945.1 uncultured Clostridia bacterium
TAAATCCCCCAAATACCCTTTGCCAAAAACCTACATATTTTTTTGCCAAAAAACTACAAAAATTCTTGACATTTACACCCGTATTCTCTTTTTCTGCCTATAAGAAGCAAGTGCCGAATAAAAGGGAAACTAGGGCTCAAGGTCACGTCACAAAGTGCGACACGCCGGGCAAGACCACACGGAACGAACGATAATCGTGGCGAGTGCCACCGCCGACTCGCAGAGAACACACCGGCAGTCGGGCCACCGTAGTAATAGCCTCCACGATTGAAGAACGGATAGCTCGAGTAAACGAAGATAGAGGAGTCGCCATTCCATCCTGTCGTACCGCTGCCTGTATATACCTCAAATGTTGCATCTCCTGGATAGTATTTTTCATATGTTGGTGTACTACTGTCTGATGTGTACTTTGTTGCATATTTTGTACTGTCTTTACTATTTCCATCTGTTCCTGCAAATATACTTCCATTACTTAAATTGCTTCCTGCATTATTAAATGCTGCCACGTATTCACTTGCTCCTCCACTTAAATCGTATACTCCATATATATTTCCTGTTGAACTTGCTTTTTGTCCTTCTTCTCCGTTATACATTTGCGCTGTTAATTCAGCACTATATACATATTCACTCGTACTTTCTCCACTTCCCATTCCTGTTACAACACTTGAACATCTATTTATTGCTACTTCATTTCTATTTCTTCCATATTGACTGTATGTTAAGTATGAACAAGCACCCCATTCGCTGTTTTTCATTAAGTGGCTTTCTTTCGTTTTGTCATAATTTAATGCGTTTGTATACATTGTTCCTATATCTATACTTACCCAACTTTTTACTGTTGGTGCTATTTGTATTGCTGTTGTTCCACTTCCTGCGCTGTTTTCATCTGCTGTTGACCTTGCTGATTCATATTTTCCTACCCAAATTCCTTCTAGGTCACTATCCCATCCTCCATTTTTATATGGTACTGTTAATTCACTTTCATCGACAAATGCTGGATGTACTATATATTTTAATCCATCATATTCTTCTGTTGTTTCTGTTCCTGCTTTTAGTTCTTCTTTTACGTTCTCTCCATCTGCTGTTATTTCTCTTGTTCCTTTTCCATCGCAATATCCTGCTACTTGTCCATCTGTTGTTAAGTACGTTATTCTATATGCATATCTTGGTATCCATACAAAATAGCTTTCTACTCCTTCTATTGTATTTATCGCATTTGCCCATTTGCTCGTTTTTGTATCGTTTTTATTATCTCCTGCTACATAATTATACCAGTTACTTTCTGTAAAACCCGCATCTCCTTCTTTTACTTCTGTTCCATCTTCTTTCCAGTATACTTTTTTCATTCCACTTGGTAATGTGTCTGGTACTAATGGTTTATCTATTTTTTCATTTTTTGTATTTACCCATATTACATCTATTTTTCCTTGCGCTTTTGTAAATTCTACTGGTATTACATTTACTAATATCGTTGTTTCCCCTGCTTTTTGTACTCCTTCTGTTGTTGCTTTTACTTCTATTTTATACGTTCCATTTTTTTCTACTTCGCAACTTCCTGTCTTTCCATTTACTGTTACCTCATAAGTATCTCCTGTGTCTAAATTCGTTACTGTTATACTATCTACTTTTTCTACTTCATTTGTTATTTCTACTTTTATTATTGCTTTGTTATCTCCTGTTTTTTCTACTGTTGCTTTTACTACTGGTTTTACACCTTTTGAACTTTCAAAATTTTTTATTTTCCCTGTTTTTGCATCTATTGTTGCCTCATATCCATCTTTTTCTATTATTATGTCTTCTCCTTCTTCTGTTACTGTTGCTCCTGCTTCTTCCATTTTTGTTTTAAAGATTTTGGCATCAAAACTTCCTGTATTATCAAACGCTGCCATTATTTCTGTTTGGATTTCTTCTTTTACTGATGCTTCTTTTGTTTTTTCACTTGCAGTTTGTGCCTTTGTTAGTATCCCATTATCCCCTGTTAAGGTTGCTATTGATACTGCTGCTAAAATTAACAATACTATTATTGTGATTACTAGTGCTATTAATGTGATTCCTTTGGTTTCTGTTGATTTTCTCATTTTTCTTTTCTCTCCCTCTTTGGTTAGTTTGTACAAAATTTTTAATTATGTTATGTTCGTGTTACTATTTTACATTCACATTTTAGCACAGAAGTTTTTCCTTGTAAATGACTTTTTATTAAATTTCTAATTTGTAATGAAATTGTAACATTTGTACTTGATTGAAAAAAATAAAGTTAAGAAACTATTTTTTATTTCTTAACTTTACTTTTTTTATTATTCTTCAACTTTTTCAAACATTTCTTTTCCAACTCCACATAAAGGACAAGTCCAATCATCTGGTAAATCTTCAAATTTTACTCCTTCTTTTTCATCATCATAAACATATCCGCAAACTGTACATTTATATTTCATTTTCTATTCACCTCCCATCAAATTATCTGCTAATTCCTCTAAATCTTTCATTGTATAATCTTTTACTGTTGATTTAATAGTAACTGTCTTTTCTATTATTGTAATATCTTTCATTCCCTCTAACATGCTTCTCATAGTCTTTTCAGCAGATGGTGCCCAAGAACCATTTTGAATAATTGCTATTTTTCTATTTTGATAATTTCTTGCTTTTAAATGATTTAAAAATTGCTCCATTGGTACAAATACTCCTGCATTATAACTTGATGCTGCTAAAACAAGTTTAGAATAACGAAATGCATCTTCAATTGCTTCATGCATATCCTCTTTTGTTAAATCTGCTAAAACTACTTTTTTTGCACCTTTTTGTTCTAAAATTTCTTTTAAATCTTCTGCTGCTTTTAAAGTATTTCCATGAATTGATGCACAAGCAATAAATATTCCTTCTTCCTCTGGAGTATAACTACTCCAAGTGTTATACCTTTCTATATAATGTGATAGATTTTCTTTTAAAATTGGACCATGTAAAGGACAAATTACTTTAATATCTAAAGTCTGTGCTTTTTTTAATAGTGCTTGAACTTGAGCTCCATATTTTCCTACAATTCCAAAATAATATCTACGTGCTTCACAGTCCCAATCTTCTTCTGTATCTAAAGTTCCAAATTTTCCAAATCCATCTGCTGTAAATAAAATTTTGTCTTTTTTATCATATGTTACCATTACTTCTGGCCAATGAACCATTGGTGCCATAAAAAATTGTAATGTATGTAATCCAAAGTTTAATTCTTCTCCTTCTTTTACAACTATCTTTTTGTTACTTAAATCAATATCAAAAAAGTTTGGTAACATATTAAATGTAGTTGCATTTCCTATTAATTTCATACTTGGATATTTATCTACTAATAGTCCTATATTATATGCATGATCTGGCTCTAAGTGAGAAATAACTAAGTAATCTACTTTTTCACCATTTAATGCTTTTTCTAAGTTTTCAAGCCATGTGTTTGTTACTCTTCTATCACAAGTGTCTAATACTACATTTTTTTCATCTTTTATTAGGTAAGAATTGTATGCCATTCCATTTGGTACTTCATATTGTCCCTCAAACAATCTAATATCCTTGTCATCTGCTCCTATGTAAATAACTGAATCTGTTATATTTATATCTTTCATTTTTTACCTCCGAAATTTGTATATATATATTATAACAAAAATTTTATATTTGTAAACAACTATAGGTAATTTTCTCTTGACACAAACCTAATTTAGTCATATACTAAAACCATAAAAAGTATGAAAAGGAGGAATATCAAAAATGGACGACTTAATTGAAATTCGCTGGCATGGTAGAGGTGGTCAAGGTGCAAAAACAGCTTCTTTACTTTTAGCAGATGCTGCTTTTAACACAGGAAAATACATTCAAGGTTTTCCAGAATATGGACCTGAAAGAATGGGAGCACCAATTACTGCTTATAACAGAATTAGTAGTAACCCAATTACCATCCATAGCAATATTTATGAGCCTGATTATGTAGTTGTTGTAGATGACACTCTTTTAGAAACAGTTGATGTTACAGCAGGTTTAAAAGAAACAGGAGCAATTGTAATA
Organism: uncultured Clostridia bacterium; assembly: GCA_947623945.1. GTDB lineage: Bacteria > Bacillota > Clostridia > TANB77 > CAG-508 > CAG-269. The sequence goes on from CANQHU010000015.1 coordinate 4,042, forward strand.
AATACTACAAAATCAAGTGATTACCTAAAAAGTGTTTTAAAAGGATATTCAGGTAATATCTACACAATTGATGCAAGAAAAATTTCAGAAGAAGCATTAGGACGTTATTTTCCAAATACACCAATGCTTGCTGCTATTGTAAAAGTAAGTGGCATTATGACAGATGAAGCTTTATTAGAAGATATGAAAGGGTCTTTCAAGCATAAATTTGCAAAGAAACCTGAAGTAATAGATGGCAATATGAAAGCCCTAGAATTAGCATTAAAGGAGGTTAAAAAGATATGACAAATATAAATAATAAAACTCCTATGGAGGAACTAACTCCAGGTGGTGATATATATACTTCTGGAAATGCAAGAGATTTTAAAACTGGTGACTGGAGAAGTGTAAAACCTATTTACATTTCAGAAAAATGCAAACAATGTGGATTATGTTTTCCAGTTTGTCCAGATGATGCTATTCCAGTAAATAAAGAAGGATTAAGATCTGATTTTAATTATGATTATTGTAAAGGATGTGGCGTATGTGCAAAGGTATGTCCATTTAATGCAATTGAAATGAAGGAGGAGGGATAAAATATGAGTATAAGAGAAAGATTAAGTGGTAACGAAGCAGCAGCAACTGCTATGAAACAAATTAATCCAGATGTCGTAGCAGCATTCCCTATTACACCTTCAACTGAAATACCACAATATTTTTCAACTTTTGTTGCAAATGGTGTTGTAGATACAGAATTTGTTGCAGTAGAAAGTGAACATAGTGCTATGTCAGCATGTATTGGTGCAGAAGCCGCTCGGCGCTAGAGCAATGACAGCTACATCTGCAAATGGATTATCTTTGATGTGGGAAATGATTTACATTGCATCTAGTTTAAGATTGCCAATTGTTTTATCACTTGTTAATAGAGCTGTATCCGGACCTTTAAACATTCACTGTGACCATTCAGACGCAATGGGTGTTCGTGATAGTGGATGGATTATGCTATTTTCAGAAACAAACCAAGAGGCCTATGACAATACATTAATGGCACATAGAATTGCTGAAAATAAGGACGTAATGCTTCCTTTAATGGTTTGCCAAGATGGATTTATTACTTCACATGCTATTGAAAATATTGAATTAGTGGAAGATGATAAAGTAAAAGAGTTTGTTGGAACATATAAACCTGAACACTATTTATTAAATAGAGATGAACCAATAGCAGTTGGACCATTAGATTTACAAAGCTATTTATTTGAACACAAAGCTCAACAAGCAATTGCTATGAAAAATGCAAAACAAGTTATTTTAGATGTATCTAAAGATTTTGAAAAAATGACTGGTAGAAAATATGGATTATTTGAAGAATATAAATTAGATGACGCAGAAGTTGCTATTGTCTGCATGAACTCAACTGCAGGAACTACAAAATTTGTTGTAGATAATTTAAGAGCTAAAGGAATAAAAGCTGGACTTTTAAAAGTTCGTGTATTTAGACCTTTCCCAGGAGAAGAAATAGCAAAAGCCTTAGCTCATGTAAAAGCAGTTGCAATTTTAGATAGAGCAGATTCTTTAAATGCTGCAGGCGGTGCTTTGTTTGAAGATACAACATCTGCTATGTATGTAAATGATGTTCATGTACCTGCTGTAAATTATATTTATGGTATTGGTGGTAGAGACACAAAAGCTGAAGATATTGAATCTGTTTATAATGATTTATTTGATATTATACAAACTGGTAAAGCAGAAAATCCTTATCGTTATTTAGGATTAAGAAAGGAGGCAGAAGAATAATATGGCTTATAATGTAAAAGAAATTGTAGGAAATAAACCTTCTAGATTTACAAGTGGACATAGAATGTGTGCAGGTTGTGGAGCTCCCCCTATTGCAAGACATATAATGAGGGCTTTAAAGCCAGAAGACCACGCAGTAGTCGCTAATGCAACAGGATGTATGGAAGTTTCTACTTTTATTTATCCTTATACTGCATGGACTGATTCTTTTATACATACTGCTTTTGAATGTGCAGGTGCAACTTTAGCAGGTGCAGAAGCAGCTTATGTTTCTATGAAAAAACAAGGAAAACTTCCACAAGATGGAGATACTAAATTTATTGCATTTGGTGGAGATGGTGGAACTTATGATATAGGACTTCAAAGTTTATCAGGCGCTATGGAACGTGGTCATGATATGGTATATGTATGTTACGATAACGGAGCATATATGAACACTGGTATTCAACGTTCTTCTGCAACACCTAAATTTGCAGATACAACAACTTCTCCAGCAGGTTCAGTTATTCCTGGAAAAATGCAATCAAGAAAAGATTTAGCAAAAATTATGGCTGGACATCATATTCCATATGTTGCTCAAACACTTGGTTATATGAATTTTAAAGATTTATATGAAAAAGCTGAAAAAGCAATTTATACTAAAGGTCCTGCATTTTTAAATGTAATGGCACCTTGCCCTAGAGGATGGGGATATCCAACTGATGAATTAATGCAAATTAATAAACTTGCTGTTGAAACTTGCTATTGGCCTTTATATGAAGTTGTAGACGGAGTATATCATATTTCTTATAAACCAGCTAAAAAATTGCCTATTGAAGAATTTTTAAGACCTCAAAAAAGATTTAAACATATGTTTAAACCAGGAAATGAATGGATGATTGAAGAATTCCAAAAAGAAGTAGATTCTAGATGGCAAGAATTATTAGATTTAGAAGAAATAACAAACAAAAGTAGAGATTAGAGTTTTTCTAATCTCTACTTTCTATTATAATTAAAATTCCTTTTTTTATTTGAATATTTGCAATATCTTCTTCTATTTCGTTACTAATTCCTAAACTTTTTCCAATTGGCAAAACATCATTTTCCAAGCAATATTTAAATCCTGTTAAGGTTAATCCTTCTACTTCTGTTGTCATTGGTATTAAAGAAATATATTTTCCATAAGTTTTATTTTTATACAATGTCAAATTTTTATTAGTCAAATATATTTTATTATATTCATCTATCAAATAACATGGAATTTCTCTATCTAGCGGTTCTTTTAATATATGAATATTGGCTAAGGCATGATCCATTCTTTTTCCTAATGCACCTAATATTACTATTTTAGAACTATTTAAGTTGATTGCAAGGTTTAAAGCAATGTCTGTATCTGTATTATCCTTCTTAGAATTAAATTCATGAAAAATAATTTCAGATTTTTTCTTATAAAAATTTAATATTTCTTGATTGATTGAATCAAAATCTCCTACAATATGATTTGGTGTAATTTTTAATTTATATAGTGCTTCTAATCCTTTATCAACTGCAATAATGTTTTGAAATTTTGGTACATATTGCTTTACAATTTCTATATTTATTTCTCCGTCCTGATATAATAAGTGTTTCCATTTTTTTATTTTTCCCTTCTAGTTGGTATTAAGAATAATGCACCTACTATAATTGGTAAATAAAAGGTGTATAATCTCCAAAATAAAATTGACATATTTATTGTTCCATATTGAAATATAGATTGGAATAGTAAATAAAATCCTCCTTCTGCTCCTAGTCCTGAACCTGGTGTTGGTATAAATGTCATTATTAATAATAAAAATGCTTGTGTAGGTATTATTTGCCAAAAAGTTACTCCACTATTTCCAAAAGCACGATATACCATATATGTAATAGAATAGTACGCAAAACTTTGTATTACAGCGGTTATAAACATTTTTAACACTAATCTTTTTTCAGATTTCATGTATAAAAACTGTTCTTTAAAGTTATCAATACTTTTATCTAATTTTTCAATTGTTTTTTCTGGATTTTTAAATACATGAATTTTTCCTAGTAGTTTAATAATTGGTGTTGTAAAAAAAGTAATTAGCCTTTTTTTGATTCCTGCTAAAATAACTATTATAATTGCAAAAATATTAAGTGAAAACCCTAAAATTGCAATCCATAGGTAATCTTGCATTAGATTTGCAAAAAATTGAAATTCAAACATTACTACTATTAAAGTTGAAACTACTAATGCAGTTTGTGTAATTATAAATTTCATTGCCATAGCTGATAATGAATTACTAACTCTTTTCCCTGTTTTGGTTAATTCATATGCTTGCATTGGCTGTCCACCTGAAGAAAATGGAGTAATATTATTAAATAATTGCCCTATCATGGATACTTTAAATGAGTTTGTAAATTTTTGATTTGGATACATTTTTTTTAGTGGCATATGTAAATTTATTGCTTCACATATCCAATGAATTAATACGCATACAATTCCTGCAAATACCCATTTATAGTCCACTTCTGTTAATAATTGAATGATATTATCTATTCCGTCTACACTTATCATGTAAATAAATAGGCCTATAAAAATTACAATTATTAGAATGAAGTTAAATACAACTACTTTTTTATTAGCTGGTTTTACATCTTCTTCTAAGTTTTCTATGTCTTCGTTTTTTTCAAATCCATCTGGCATGTTAATTTTTCGTTCCTTTCTAGTTTTGCTTTAAAGCTCACATATATTATTTTTATAATTATATACTTTATATACTATATTATACAAAAAATCAATAGTTTAACAAAAACAATGCTAAAGAATTAAATATAAATCCTAGTATAAAAAAATTAAATTTGACATATTATAAAATATGTGTTATTATAATTATAGCTAGCAAATAACCAGTCTAGTAAAAAAACGCATAAAAAAAGACTAGGAATCCTGAACAATTTCCTAGTCTTTTTATTTGTGTTATTTACTCAATTTATTTATTATGTAATAAATTAATATGAGTTTTAACACGTCTAACCAGTCTTTCAAAAAAACGCCTCCTTTCTACCTTTTGGTGAAAGGTATATTTAATATAACACTATTTGTTTCATTTTGTCAAATTTATTCAATAAGTAAAATATGTATTTTCTAGTCTTCGCATGGTGCTTCAACAGGGCAAACACCTGCACAAGTACCACAACCGATACAAGCAGATTGATCTATTACGAATCTTTCATCTCCTTGTGAAATGCATCCAACTGGACATTCAGCTGCACATGCACCACAAGAAATACATTTATCTGTAATCTTATATGCCATTTTCTTCACCTCCTAAAATATCTTGCTTTTCTAATTTTTCCAATTCCTCTAGTTCCTTTTTATTTTCCATTTCTTCTTCATTTATTTTTTCTGATACGGCATCTTTTATTATTTTTACATCCTTTGCATCATATCTTTTATAAAAATATCCATCCTGCTCATTATCTTTTATTTTTACTCTAACTCTTTCCTTCAATGTTTCAATAGAATCAACTTCTCCTTCTCCATCTGCAGTTTTTACAATTGCACCTATTCCTGGAAGTTTTTTCAATTTTTCCTCATATACATCATTTTCATACTTCAAGCAACACATTAGTCTTCCGGCAGTTTCCTGATATTTTAGATGGATTAAGTGACATATTTTGCTCTTTTGCCATTTTAATAGATACTGTTTCAAAATCACTTAAAAATGAACAGCAGCAAAGTTCACGACCACAAACTCCATTTCCACCTATTCTTTTTACTTCATCTCTAACTCCTATTTGCCTTAATTCAATACGAGTTTTATATATTGCTGCTAAGTCTTTTACTAAATCTCTAAAGTCAATTCTTCCATCTGCTGTAAAGTAAAACAATATTTTACTATTGTCAAATTTATATTCAACATCTGTTAATGTCATGTCTAATTTATGCTCTTTTATTTTTTTTAATGCAATATTAAATGCTTCTTTTTCTTTTTTTCTACATTCTTCATATTGCTTATGATCTCTATAATTTGCAATTCTTACAACTTTTTTAAGTGGTGTTACAATTTTTTCATCTTCAACCCAACGATTAGGTATCATTACTTCTCCATATTCATCACCCTGTGCTGTTTCTACAATGACTTTATCTCCTTTTCGTACATGTAGTCCTTTTGGGTTAAAGAAATATATTTTGCCTAGTTTTTTAAATCTAACTCCTATTATATTTTTCAATTTATTTCCTCCCACATATTAAATAGCATATTATCAATACACATATCGTAATTTGCATTTTGATTTAATCTTTTTTTAGTGTTTTCCACAATTTGTATACAATTTGTGTATAATGAGTTCTCTTTTGCCTTTTCTAGTAATAATATATTCATATATTCTAATATTTCATATATTTCTTCTTTTGAACTATATAATATTTTTGATAGTTTTATAATTTCTATAAGATCCTTTTTTTCTAAATTTTCTATTATTTGTATTATTTCAGTATATTGATTTTGCTTGTCTTTTAATGCAATTGCTTTCCCAATACTTCCTTGGCACATTGATAAATACTCTTTTGTTATGTCGTTCATTTTGTAATTTAATTGCATATATTCTTTTATTTTTTCTTCTTCAATTGGTTTAAATCGAAGTATCATGCATCTGGATTTTATTGTAGCTAGAAATGCACTTTCATTTGTGCCAATTAAGATTATTGTTGCATATTCTGGTGGTTCTTCTAATGTTTTTAGTAAACAATTTTGTGCTTCTGTAGTCATTGTTTCTGCATCATCTATAATACAAACTTTTTTACTTGATAAAATAGGTTTTTCTTGTATCTTTTTTTGTAACCATCTAATTTGTTCTATTTTAATACTATTTCCATCTGGTTCTATACTAATTAGGTCGGGATGATTTTCTCTTTCTTCATTTAATATTTGTTTTACAAGTTCATTTGCTAAAAGTTTTTTTCCTACTCCTTCTATCCCTACAAATAAATAACTATGGGATAATGTTTCGTTTTTTATTGAATTTGATAATATTTCTTTTATTGAATCATTTCCAATTATTTTTTCAAACATCCTTTTACCTCAATCTAATCTACACTTCCCCATTTATTAAGTGGCCAAATTCTAATTGCAACTGTGCTTTCTATTTTTTCTAATGGGATACATCCAAATTCCCTACAATCTGTGCTTTGGGTTCTATTATCACCCATTGCAAATACACAATTTTCAGGAACAGTAAAATTATTAAAGCCTGGATTTTTGCTTTCTGTTAAAACTCCTTCTTGTAAATATGGCTCTTCTAATTCTTCTCCACTAATATATACTTTTCCTTCTTTTATTTCAACATAGTCACCTGGAACGGCAATTACTCTTTTTATATAACTTTTTTTGCCAATTTCTAGGAAGTTGTTTACAAACCATCCAAATGCTGATCTTTCATTGTATTTTGCTATTGGGTTATCTAAATCTATTTCATCTTCTGAACCTAAATATCCTGTTTTATCTGGTGCTTCAAATGTGATAATTTGACCTCTCTTAGGAATAGTATGAGTTGTTCTAGTCCATCTGTTTAGCCATAACCTTTCATCTTGTATTAATGTTGGATACATTGACCTCATTTGTACAATTGTAGGTGTTCCAATAAAATAACGAAATAACATTGCAAGTACCAAAGCAATTATAATGCAATATACCCATTCTAATATTTCTTTTGCTCTTTCACTCACTTTAAATCTCTCCTTCTTGCGTTTATGCTTTTACTATTATACATTATTTTTTCTAACTTATCAATGAAAAATAAGATTTTTTATTGTTTTGTTGGAATTCTAATTACTACTTCTGTACCTTGTCCAACAACACTTTTTATATCAATACTTCCACCATTTTTGTCTAATATTTCTTTTGCAATAGAAAGTCCGAAGTCCTGTTCCTCCCATTTCTCTTGTACGTGCTTTATCTACTCTATAAAATCTTTCGAAAATTCTATTTAAGTCTTCTTCTGGAATTCCAATTCCATTATCAAATACTTTAATGTAAGCATCGTTGTAAACAAAACCTACATAAATTTTAATTTCTCCACCATCTTTTGTGTATTTTATACTATTTGTTAAAATATTTAATACTACTCTTTCAATATCGTATTTGTCAGCATATACTGGTGGTACATCTGCTGTTACAAAACAGTCTACTTTGTGATTTTTCTTTTTAATTTCTATTGCTAGTTTGTCTTGGCATTTTTTTACTAAATCGCCTAAGTCAAAAGTTTCTTTTTGTATATTTTTGTTTTTATTATCATACCTAGATAAAGTTAATAAATCTGTTACTAATTTTGCCATACGCCTTGCTTCTGTTGCAATTACATTTAAAAATTTCTCTTGAGTTTCTTTATCATATTCTCCTTCTAATAATGTGTCTGCATATCCCATAATAGAAGTAATTGGTGTTTTTAATTCATGTGATACATCTGCAACAAATTCTTTTTGCATATTGTCTAATTTTACATGTTCTGTAATGTCTTGTATTACTGCAATAACTCCATCTGGCCTATCTGCTTCATTTCTAAAAGGCGCAAAAAATACGTTCATAAACTTGTCTTCTACTTGAATTCTTTGTTCTGTTGATGTCCAGTTTTCCAAATAAATTATTTTTTCCATATTTATATTTAATTTGAATTTTGCAAAAATGTCATCAAATGTACTATCTTCTGGCCCAATACTTAAGAATTTTTTGGCAGCAGGATTGATTAAAATAATTTGTCCTTTCATATTAAATGCAATAATTCCATCTGTCATATGAAGTAAAATTGTTTCTATTTGGTTTTTCTGGGTTGATACTTCACTTAGTTTTTCTTTTAATTCTGTTGTCATAATTCCTAATACGTTTTCTAAATTTTTTGCTTCACTTTTTTTACCTTTTTTTAATTTTTCTGGTGCTTCTTCTCCTGTAATTTTTTCAGCACTTTTTATTAATTTATTAATTGGATAAATAATAAATTGAGATAAAAATATGGCTACTAAAATTCCAACAAGTGTAAATGAAACTCCTGCAATTGCTAATACCCAAATTGTTTTTTCTTGTAGTTCTTGCAAATTTAAATCTTGTCCTGCTTGTAATTGTAAATCTAAATTATGTAGTGAAATAAGGAAAAAAGCTCCTATTCCACTAATTATAATTATACCTACTAAAAACAAAACTAATATAATTTTGTTAAATTGTATTTTTTTAAGCATTTTATTACCTCTATTTTACTAATTTTTCTATTTCTTTATAAATTTTTTCTTCCGCATCTTTTGTAGAAATTTTTAAAGCATTTTCTCCCATTTTTTTCATTTCTGTTGGGTTTAATATAATTTCTTCTATTGTTTTGTTCAATTTTTCTCCTGTTAATTCATCATTTAATATTATTTTAGCTGCTCCAACATTTTCTAATACTTTTGCATTGTGATATTGATGGTCATGACTTACATTTGGGAGAGGAATTAAAATTGATGGCTTCCCAAGGTTTGTAATTTCAGTTACTGTCATTGCACCTGCTCTTCCTATTGCAACATCTACTACATTTAATACTTCTTCCATATTATATATATATGGTTCAATTTTCATGTTACTAATATTTCTTATATTAATTTGATATTTTTCTAATTCTTCTTTTATTATATCAAACTGTTTTGGACCTGTTGCCCAAACTATTTGATAATTTTTATTTTTTCCGTTTTTTATAATTTCAATAATTGCTTCGTTAATTTTCTGTGCTCCTTGGCTTCCACCTGATACTAAAATAATTGGCTTTATTTCACTTAAGCCCATTTTTTTAATAATTGCACTTTTTTCTTGCATTCCATAATTTTGTTTTTTTATTTTTACAGGTGTACCTGTATAAACTATGTTTTTGGCTTTTTTTATTTCATTTTTAGTATCCTCAAAAGAAACTAAAACTGTATCTGTTTTTTTGGCAAGCGTTTTAACTGCCAATCCAGGAAAACTATTGCTTTCATGAAGCATTGTTGGAATTTTTAATTTGCTTGCTGCTGTAATTACTGCCCCACATATATATCCACCTGTGCCAATTACAATATCTGGTTTGAATTCTTTTACTAGTTTTTCTGCTTCTTTATATCCTTTTAAGGTTAAATACAATTTTTTTATTGTATCAAGGGAAATTTTTTTACTCAATCCATATGCATTTATAGTTTTTAATTCATACCCAGCGCGTGGAACTAAGTCATTTTCTAAGCCTCTTGTTGTTCCAATAAAAATAATTTTAGAATCTTTTTGTTCTTTTTTTATTTTATTTGCAATTGCAATTCCTGGATTGATATGTCCAGCTGTTCCAGCTGCTGCTATAATTACTCTCATATATTTACCTCCTTGGTGTTTTTTGGGACGGGGCAAAAAATCACCCTTTATCCTTGGGTGTTTTTTTGCCCCGTCCCAAAAAACACCTAAGTTTTCGCTCCTGCTCTAGATATGTTTAGCAGAATTCCCATCTCACATAATAGAATAAACAGAGCCGTTCCTCCGGTAACTAAAAAATGGTAATGGCATTCCTGTTGCTGGCATAGAAGATGTTACAACTGCTACATTTATTATTACTTGAATTGCAACTAATGAAGTTATTCCTACTGCTAGCAAACTTCCAAACATGTCTGGTGCCTTCATTGCAATTAATACTCCTCTCCATATAAATATGGCAAATAAAATTAACACAATTGCGCATCCTATAAATCCTAATTCTTCTCCTAATATTGAGAAAATAAAGTCATTGTGTGGTTCTGGTATGTATAAAAATTTTTGCTTGCTTTCTCCTAGCCCTGCTCCAAATAATCCTCCGTGAACCTATTGCATATAAACTTTGTATAACTTGCCATCCCTCGTTTAATTTATCTTTCCAAGGATCTAAAAATGTTACTACTCTTTGTAAACGATATGGCTCTAAAATAACTAATCCAACAATTCCTGGAATTCCGTACTACCGCTCCTGTTGCTAAGAAATGCCAAAATTTGCAACCTGCTACAATCATCATAATTGAGCAAATACCTATAATAACTATAGAGCTACTAAAGTGTGGTTCTAATAGTAAAAGTACAATAATTGGTACTAATGGAATCATATGTAAAATAAAGCCTTTTCCATATTTTCCTAAATGATCTCTATTTTGGGTTAAGACACCTGCATAAAAAATAATCATTAATAATTTTACTATTTCAGATGGTTGAAATGATAATGTTTCTGTAATATAAATCCATCTTTTGGCTCCATTAACTGTTTTTCCTGCAACTAATACAATAACTAACAAGGCAACAGCAATAAGCCAAGCACGACCAAAAAATTTTTGATAAAATCTATAATCAATTTTAGATATAAATAACATTGCAATAATGCCAGCTACAGCAAAAAAGCATTGCTTTGCAAAGTAAGAATAACTATCTCCGGCTTTCTGCTAAAGCGGAAGGTGAACTTGCTGACAATACCATAACTAAACCGATTGCAAGTAACAGAAAAATAGTAATGATTAATGTAAAATCAATCGGATTATTTAAAAAACGTGAAAAATTTTTTTCTTTCTTCTTTTTTGCCATCAATCTACCTTTCCTTTCTTATATTACTTTCAATCCTAAAATACATAGTGCTAAAGTGATTAAGCTAAATACTATTACTACTTTGTTTTCTTTCCATCCAGATAATTCAAAATGATGATGTAGTGGTGCCATTTTGAAAAATCTTTTTCCTGTTTTTTTGTAATATGCTACCTGTATTATAACCGAAATAGTTTCTAATACTGGTATAAATGCGATTATAATTAATAATATTGGCATTTTTAAGTATAAAGCCATTGCTGAAATAACTCCACCTAAAAATAATGAGCCTGTGTCTCCCATAAATACTTTTGCTGGGTGTAAGTTAAACATTAAAAATCCTAATACTACACCAATTACTACACTTCCAAATACTAAAATTTCTTGCATTCCTGCCATCATTCCAATTATTGTTAGACATGTAATAATAATTGCAGATACACTAGAAGAAAGTCCATCTATTCCATCTGTTAGGTTTATACTATTTGTTGCTCCTAAAATTACAAAAATGGCAAATGGAATATATAAATAAATTGGTAATTCTAAATATGTTTTTAGAATTGGTATATAGGTTTCGGTTCCTATATGCAAACCACTAATTAAGTAAATTACATAAAAGACAGATATAATTAGAAGTCCAAGCATTTTATAACTTGGTTTTAATCCTTTTGTGTTTTTAAAAAATAATTTTGTAAAATCGTCTATAAAGCCTATTATTCCAAATCCTATTGTTAAAATGAGCATTGGAATTAATCTATTTGCTGTTTCATTTTGTCCTTGATAACTTAAAAATATATATATTCCTGTTATTATGATAATTATCGAAATTATCATAATAATTCCACCCATTGTTGGAGTTCCTTGTTTTTTTAAATGGGATTGTGGACCATCATCTCTTTCTATTTGTCCTACTTTTAATTTTTTCAATATTGGTATAATTATAAAACTTAATATAACAGTTGTTATAAATGCTATAATTAACATTGTAATTTCTGTTTTCATTGTACCAAACCTTTCTTATGTTTTCATTCGTCCATAATTTCTTTTATTATTACTCTTTCATCATATGGATATTTTGTACCTTTTATATCTTGATATGTTTCATGTCCTTTTCCTGCAATAACGATAATATCTCGTTTTGTAGCCATTTTGATAGCTTCTCTTATTGCATCTGTTCTGTTTACAATTACAGTATATTTTCCTTTTGTTCTTTTCATTCCTTCTTCAATTTGTTTTGTTATTTCTTCTGGTTCTTCTGTTCTTGGATTGTCTGATGTAATAAATGTATAATCTGCAATTGTTCCTGATATTTCACCCATTATTGGTCTTTTTGTTTTGTCTCTATCTCCTCCACAGCCAAATACACAAATAAGTTTTCCTTTTGTATAAGATTTTACTGCTCTTAATATTCTTTCTAGGCTTTCTGGAGAATGTGCATAATCAATCATAATTGGTAATTCTTTTTTGTTGTCTACCATTTCTGATCTTCCAGGTACTCTTACTTCTAATAAAGCCTCTTTTACTGTTTCTGCATTTATTCCTAATTTTTGTGCTACGCAAATTGCTGCTAAACAATTATATACACTAAATCTTCCTGGTATACATACTTTAACTCTTTCATTTCTATCTGTTATTTTTACTTTAAAGTCAGCATAAGAGTTAGTAATTGTAATGTCTTTTGCTAATACGTTTGCAAAATTATCTATTCCGAAAGTAGTTATATTGCTTTCTGGAAATAGGCTTGGTATTTTTGCAGCATGCAAGTCATCTGCATTTACAATTCCTGTTTTACACATTTCAAATAATTTTAATTTTGAATTGAAATAGTCTTCCATATTTGGATGTTCTTTTTCACTAATATGATCTTGTGAAAAATTAGTAAATAATACAATATCAAAATTGCATCCATCAACTCTGTGTAATTTTAAACTTTGTGATGATACTTCCATGACAACAACTTCTACTCCTTCTTCTACCATTTTTGCAAATTGTCTTTGTAATTCTAAACTTTCTGGTGTTGTCATACTGCTATCTTTTAATTTTTCTTCTCCTATATAGGTTGCAATTGTTCCGAATTAATCCTACTTTTTTTCCTGCTTTTTCTAAAATTTTTCTTATCATAAATGTTGTTGTTGTTTTTCCTTTTGTTCCTGTTACTCCAATTAATTTGAATTTTTTTGATGGATTTCCATAAAAGTTAGAAGAACATATTGCCATTGCTACTCTTGTGTCTTTTGCCATTATTATTGTAATACCATCTGGTATATTAAGTGATTTTAAATCACATCCTTCTTGCACCATAACAGCTGTCGCCCCGTTTTCAATTGCTTTTCCTACAAATTGATGCCCATCTATTTTAAATCCTGTTATTGCTATAAATAAATAATCTTTTTTTACTTTTTCTGAATTGTTTTCAATCTCTTTTATTTCTAAGTCTAAATCCCCTTTTGCCTTTAGTCCTTCTATTCCAACTAACATTTCTTTTAATTTCATTTTTATCCATCCCTTCAAATTAATAATTTATATCTAATATTTTTCTACATTATATAACTAAATTGCTATTTTGTATAGATTTTTTCAAAAAAAAACTCCTAATATATATTATTAAGAGTTTTATTTTTTATTCAATTATTTTAGACTCATTTCACAATATTTACAACGATAAATTTGCTTTTCTTTATCTGTTAAAATAAAGATTTGGTCTAAATCTCTTTCAACAGATGTAATGCATCTTGGATTTTGACATTTTGCAAGATTAACTATTTTTTCTGGTAAATCTATTTTTAGTTTTTTCTGTAACTTACCATCTTTTACTATATTAATTGTTGCATTTGGTTCAATAAATCCAATTTTGTCAATGTCAACATCCATTTCTTTATCAATTTTTATAATGTCTTTTTTACCCATCTTTTGGCTTTTTGCATTTGTTATTATAGCAACAGAACAGTCTAAATTTTTTAAGTTTAATGCTTCATATATTTCCATTCCCTTTTTTGCAGTAATATGATCTATGACTATTCCATTTTTTATACTATCTATATTCATATAAAATTCCTTCCCTTCTTCTTTTTACACATATAAATTATTTGATTTCTAATAATTTTAAAATAAGTGCCATTCTAATATATTTTCCATATTCTGCTTGTTTAAAATAACATGCTCTTTTATCATCATCTACATCTGTTGATATTTCGTTTACTCTTGGTAATGGATGCATAATACATAAATCTTCTTTTGCTTTTTCTAATTTTTCTTTGTTTAAAATATAATAATCTTTTAGTCTTACATAATCATCTTCATTGAAAAATCTTTCTTTTTGTACTCTTGTCATGTATAAAACATCTAATTTGTCCATATATTTTTCGATATCTGTTGTTTCACAATATTCTATATTGTTTTTCTCTAAAACATCTCTTTTTATGTATTCTGGCATCATTAATTCTTTTGGTGAGATTAAAATAAATTTAATATTTTTGTATCTTGACATTGCAGTAACTAAAGAATGTACTGTTCTTCCAAATTTTAAATCTCCACATAGACCAATTGTTAAATTGTCTAATCTTCCTTTTTCGCATTGTATTGTTAATAAATCTGTTAACGTTTGCGTTGGATGGTTGTGTCCTCCATCTCCTGCATTGATAATTGGTACAACTGATTTTAGTGATGCAACTAGTGGTGCTCCTTCTTTTGGATGTCTCATTGCTATGATGTCACTATATCCTCCTACTATTCTTATAGTGTCTGATACACTTTCTCCTTTTGATGTAGAACTTGATGAGGCTTCTGAAAATCCTAATACTTGTCCTCCTAATGCAATCATTGCTGCTTCAAAGCTAAGTCTTGTTCTTGTACTTGGCTCAAAAAATAAAGTAGCTATTATTTTACCATCACATTTATGAGCATATTTCTCTTTGTTTGCAATGATATCTTTAGCTACTTTTATTAATTCATCGATTTCTTCTACTGATAAATCTTTAATATCAATTATGTGTTTCATTTGACTTCTCCTTCTTTTTTTATATAGTTTTATCAAAAAAAGAAGTATTTGTCAATTAAAAATTATAATTTATTCACAAAAAGTTCAAAATATATTCATTCAAGCAAATTATTTTTTATAATGCTATCAGACAAATAAATTTCATCCTCCATTTTTTTCTGTAAATTTTGTAAATTTTCTATCTCTTCCCAATTACTCATTCCATTTAAATTTTCGCGATTATAATACTTATCATTAATATTACAATACTTACTCGTTATACATCCCAAACCTTTAACAAATGAATAATCTTTATTTGAAAATATACTTTCACCTAATGAAAAATTATCTTTTTGACCTAATAAATCTAGCACAGTTGGTTTTATATCAATCTTTGCTACTGCTCGATTTATTATATGATTATAGTCATTTGCGTCTAACCCTGGTACTTTTATTCCAAATGGTACATGAACTTCTTTAGTTGCATCGTCAATTTCTGTATAATCTATCCCATTTTCTTCATATAATCTTTTGATATCATCAATACATGCAAGACCTGCTCCATGGTCACCATATACAATAAAAATACTTTCTTCCATTAAGCCCGTTTTTTCTAAATCTTCTATTAATTTACCAAAAGCATAGTCAACAAAATTACATGAAATTAAATAATTTTGAAATGTTTCATCTTTATATGCTTTTACATCTTCTTTTGTTATTGTTACTTTATTTTCTAGGTTTGAAACTCCGTCTAATTCAAATGGTATATGGGTTGTAACACTAACTAAAGTAGTACAGAATTTTTCTTTATAATTATTCATTTTGTCTACTGCTTGTCTAAAAAATCCTTCATCTGAATAGAATTCTCCTGCTTTTTCTATATTAGGAAATTGCTTGATGTCATTGTATTCATCAATATGGTAGCCTGTATGATATACTTCATCTCTATTCCAAAATGTACTACTATTTGGATGCATAAATGATGTATAATATCCATTTTTTCTAAGAGTTGTATAAATGTCTAACCATGTATTGTTGTAATATTTTTGGAAAACATATCCGTTTTCTAATGGATACATTGAGTTTTCCATTTCAAATTCTGAATCTGCTGTTGTTCCAAGTCCCTGATTATACATATCACTACAATATATGTTTTCTTGGAAAAAGCGATTTAAGTTTGGCATTATTTCTTTTCCATTTACTTTTTTGTTTATTATGTACTCGTTTAAACTTTCTAGTTGCAATATAATTACATTTTTTTCTTTTGCTATACCGAAATATTTTGTTTCTCCTGATTTTTCATCTAAATTTTTATTATAGATTTCTTGCAATTTATCTTCATCTACTTTTTCTTTTACAAATAAATTTGATATATATTCTTCTGCATCTTTATAGTGATAGTAATAAATTGATGCCTCTTGCACAATTAAAGATTTATTGTATTTTCTAAAATCATATATTCCGTTGATGTTTTTATTTACTATATGAATGTTTAATACTAGTATAATTAAAATCATAAATATTTTTAGTATTTTATTTTTATAAACGCTATTTTTCATTTTTTTATTTGCAATTAAACTAACTATTAAAAGTGCTATATTGTCAAACCAAAATATGAATATATTTTTTATATTAATTAAAGTTAATACTCCACTTCCTATTTCTTTGGCATATTTTAAGTTTTCTATTTGATAAAAAGATAAAAAGTTTGTAGAATAACTGTAATAAAGGAAATTAGCATATATAATTGTCGTGATAATTGCATAAATAATATTTAAATAAATTAATGCAAATTTATTTTTATGATTTATTATTGGACTCATAATTAATAAAGATGCAATTAGCATATAATAAAATACATCCGTATTAAGCTCTATTTCTAAGGTACAATTTAAAAATATTCCTTTATAAATTAATAATATAACTCCTATTAAGAACAAAAAATTATGCTTAAAAAAGTTTTTTATTTTTAAGCCAACTAATTTTTTTGTTTTTTTATTTTCTACTATATCTTTTTTCGTTTCTTGTACTTTATCTAAAACTTCCATTTCTTTCTTCCATTCTTTTATCTTTTTTGCAGTCATTTTTATTATATCATAATATTAAATATTTTTAAAGCCTATTTAAACGGAGAAAGCAAGGAGTTAGCACTGCTCTCTCCTTGCTTGATTAAGCACAATTTACATTAGACAGAAATACTGATTGTATATTTGTTCATATACTTCTGTGCCCTGTTCAAATTGCGCCTGAAAAACTAATGTGTCAGGTCCTAGAGGTCCATCGCAAAGCAGTTCTTCCGCCCACTCATAGACTTCTTCCGGTGTCCCGATTTCTGAACTTCCAATTTTCACTTGGGTTGTTTCTGCATATCCAGACGAAAATATTACATCTTCGATAGTATCTGGAAATTCTTCTGACATTACCCGGTGTAATACCACGCTTCCTGCTAACATACAAGCTCTTTTGGCTTCTTCATACTCTAATTCATAAAGCAAAATGCCTTCTTCAGCATACATTAAGTCGCCAAGCATAGTCACATCATAGTCATCATACGACATCCACGCTTCTTTTTCTGTTTCTTGCTCATTTGTGTCCAGTGCTTCCAATCCAATCGGAAGCTGATCACTGCATTTCGCGTTCGAAACGATTGACGCGGATGCAAAAACTGTTGCGATAAGTACTGCTGCGATTTTCTTTTGGTTTTTCATTTTGTCCTCTCCTCTATGTAGTTTTTTTGTGTAGCATTTTTGCTACCTCTTTTCATTATACCATATATTACATGATTTATCAATATTTCACATACACTTTACTTCCTGTTTTAATTGTGATACCTGGTCTTGGAATTTGATCAGTTATAATTGTATTTTGTTTATCAATTTCTTCTCCTTCATTTAAATTTTCAATTACCAATTCTATATTTTGCTCTTTTGCTATTTTTTCTGCTTCTTTGATACTCTTATTTATTAAATCTGGAGTTTGTATTTCTACTACTTCTTCAAGTTCATCTTTGTTTCCTTGATTTACTTCTAAGTAAGGCAATATTTCAGAAAATATTTGACCTCCAACTGGTGCTGCAACTCCGCCGCCTTGGTGACCACCCTCACCGTGTTGGATTATATAAAGTTACTAAAACTACAACCTGTGGATTTTCAATTGGGGCAACCCCGCAAAAAGATGTAACATATTTATTAGTATTTACACCATCTTCAGAAGTTCCTGTTTTTCCTCCAATTCTATATCCTGCTACTTTAGCATTTTTACCAGTCCCTTCAGATACAACTGTTTCCATCATACTTAGAACTTTTTCCGAAGTTTCTTTGGAAATAACAGTTCCATTTGTTTTTACTGGAATGTCTGTGATTTCTTTTGTTTCGCTGTTAATAATTTGTTTAACAATTCTAGGACTTACACTTGTTCCTCCATTTGCAATGCTTGATACAGCTGTAACTAATTGAATCGGCGTAATTTCAAATCTCTGTCCAAAGCTAATTGTTGCAAGTTCTACAGGTCCTGCTTTTTCTTCTGCTAAGAAAATACTATTTGCTTCTCCTGGAAGATCAATTCCTGTTTTGTTCAATAGTCTAAATTTGTTTAAATATGAATAATAAGTTTTAACTCCCATTTTTTGTCCTAGTCCTATAAAAATGGGGTTACACGAATTCATTAATGCCATTCTCAAACTTTCTGAGCCGTGAGGCCTATAATATCTCCAACATTTAATTCTAACGCCTGCAACTTCAATTGACCCAGTACAACAAAATTCTCCTTGCTTATCAATATCTGTAACAAGACCTTCTTCTAATGCTGCTGATGTAGTTATCAATTTAAAAACAGAGCCTGGTTCATATGTATCTGCAATTGCTTTATTTCTCCATACTGCTTGAAGATTTTTTGTCTTATCTGCTTGCCCTAAACTTTCCCAAATTCCTTTTAATTCATCGGTATATGCTTCATATGGATTATTTAAATCGTAACTTGGATATGTTGCCATTGCCAAAATATCTCCGTTTTGTGGATTCATAACAACAACATTTCCTCCATCTGTGCATACATTGTCAATACAAGCCTCTTCCAAATATTTCTCTACAATTGACTGTACACTTAAGTCAATTGTAAGTACCAAATCATTTCCATCAATTGCAGATACATAATTTTCTCCTTCTTCACCTATATCTCCACCTCTTGCATCTGTATGACGTTTAATATACCCTTGTGTTCCTTTTAGTTCGGTATCATATTTGGCTTCAATTCCATCTAATCCTTGATTATCACTGCCACAAAAGCCAATAATTTGCGATGCCACTGTACTATATGGATAATATCTTTTTGTATCTTCATCTATATTGATGCCTGTAGTAATATCATTTTCCTGCATCCAAACACGTAATTTATCTGTTTTTTCCTTGTCTACTTTTTTAGCAATTGTTTCAATAGAGCTTCTTTTAGTAACCTTTTTTAAAGTTTTATCATAGTCCAATTCAAAAATATCAGACAATACTTTTGCAACTTTTTCCTTGTTTTCTTTTGAAATATTTCCAGGATTTACACTTACTGTTTCTACATTACTGCTAACAGCCAATACGTTTTTGCCAGTTGCATCATAAATTACCCCTCTTTTTGGATTAATTTTTCTATCTAATGTTTGTTGCATATATGCCATACTTGATAACTCTTCGCCTTGCAGGAATTGAATACATCCAATCCTTATAATTAATCCTAAAATTATCAAAAACGCTATGAACAAAATATTTCTTAATTTCTTTTTGCTTGAAAGTTTCATTTCCAACATAAAAAAGAGCCTCCTAATCCATTTTTATTTAGGAAGTTCTTTGTTTATTACTATTGATTTTTTATTTGTTAAAAATCTTATCCACTAATTTTTGAAACCAATTCTTTTCTTTTTTTTCAATAATTTCTTCTGTAGCTGGTTCCACAAAATCTTTCTTTGGTAACGTTACATACACTGTTTGCTTATTGGTCAACTCTTGCATACCTAACTTTTCTTTTGCTTGTTTTTTTATTACACTTAAATTTAAATTGTTTTCAATATTTACTTTTAATTGTTCATTTTCCTTTTGTAAAGACGATAATTCTTTCTTTAAAGTTTGTACTTGGTTAAATTTTTCATTTATTTGAGATTTTCTATAACTTATTGTCAATAGTAGTACAAATATGCCAAACACTATTAATATTGACTTTATTTGTCTTTTCTGCTGTGCTTTTGATGTTTTTACATTTTGCTTTGGCAAATCCTCAACAACTTTTATTTTTCTTTTTCTTCTTACATCAGGTTCCAATTTTCGCGGACTTGTTTCATATTCATATCTACTCCTTGCCATAAGTTACTCACCTCCTTTAAAAAATTTTCAATGTCAATGTGGGGACAGGCACCATCACCACATTTTCGTCAACGTGGGGACAGGCACTATCACCACATGACTAATGTCACATTGTTAATTTCGCCTTTTCAAATATTCTTAATTTTGCACTTTTGCTTCTTGAATTTTCTTGTATTTCTTCTTTTTCTGCTGTTATTGGCTTTTGTGTAATTATTTTCCCAAGCGATTTTGCTCCGCAAACACAATATGGTAAATCTGCTGGACAAGTACATTTACCTTTTGCTGCTATAAATGCTTTTTTTACTGCTCTGTCTTCTAATGAGTGAAATGTTATTACACAAAGTCTTCCTCTTTCTTCTAAAACATCTATACATTCTTCTATAGTATGATACAATGGCTTTATTTCATTGTTTACTTCTATTCGAATGGCTTGAAATGTTCTTTTTGCAGGATGTCCATCTTTTTGCTTTGATTTTGGTATTGATTTTTCTATTATATCCACTAATTGTTTTGTTGTTTCGATTGGATGTTCTTTTCTTTCTAAACAAATATTTCTTGCAATTTGCCTAGAAAATTTTTCTTCTCCATATTCATAAATGATTTGTGCTAAAGTTTTTTCTTCATAAGTATTTATAACATCTTTTGCAGTTAAGTCTTGGTTTTTGTCCATTCTCATGTCTAAAGTGTTTTCACCCAAATAACTAAATCCTCTGTTTTTTTCATCTAATTGATAAGATGAAACTCCTAAATCTAGTAATATCCCATCTACTTTATCAATACCTATTTCTTTTAATATATTTTTTATATCATCATGATTTCCATGTATATATTTCACATTAGAAAATTGATCTAATTTATTCTTTGCCGCTTCAATTGCTTCTGTATCTCTGTCAATGCCAATAAGCATTCCTGATTTTGATAATTTTTTGGCTATTTCTATACTATGACCTGCTCCGCCTAAGGTTCCATCTACATAAATACCATCTGGTTTTATTTTTAACCCTTCTATGCATTGTTTTAACATAACTGGTTTATGTTTAAATTCCAATTTTGCACCTCTACTATTTTTGTATTATTTTAAAATCAGCTGGTAATTTTTTAAACTACCAGCTGAAAATTTTCTTCGTTTTATCTTTTGGTATTTCAAACGTCTTAGGTTGAAACTGTCTTTTGTTTATCCATTTTTTTCTAATGTAGTTTTTTAATTCTTTTGAATGATAATCTTATGTACGATTATCTTATGCATAATTTATCTTTTGTATTTTTGTCTTTTGTAAATTTATCTTTTGTACTTTTGTATTTATCTTTTGTTTTTTTATCTTTGGCAGATTTATATAAACTTTTTCAAGTTATATACCTAACATTGTCATGTTTTCTGCTATTTCATCTACTGAAATATTTTCATCACATTTTTCCCAAGTTTGTTTATCCCAAATTTCTAATCTCGTTCCTACTCCGTATAATTACTGCTTCTTTATCTAAGTTAGCTGCTGCCCTTAAATTATTTGGTAATAAAAATCTTCCTTGTTTGTCTATTTCACATTCTGTTGCTCCTGATAAAAAGAATCTTACAAAGTTTCTTGCATTTTTATCAGAAAGTGGAAGTGTTTTTAGTTTTGTTTCGAAATTTATCCACTCATTTTGTGAAAACGCAAATAAACATCCATCTAACCCTTTTGTTACAATGAATTTTTCTCCCATATCTATTCTTAGTTTTGCAGGCATTATTAATCTGCCTTTTGCATCAATGGAATGCTCGTATTCGCCAATTAGCAATAAATTTCACCTCTTTTTTATTGTTTCACTTTTTACCACTTTGCACCACTTTTCTCCACTTCAATTAAATTTTAATACAACTTTTTTTATTTTGCAAGTATTTTTTTAATTTTTTTTATATTTTTTGTTTTTTTCTTTTTTGTTTTTGCAATTTAAACTTATAAATAACTATTGTGAATAAGAAAAAATGTCTGTTTATAGAACTATTAGCGTTATTACGTGCATTTTTTCTTATTAATAGTTCGTTCTTTTTTTCTTTTTGTATTGCTATACTTTTTTTATATCATGTAAGGAGGAAGCCTTATGAAAGACGAAGAACGAATTTTAAGGAAAAGTATTGGTAAGAAAATTAAACTTGCTAGAGCTAAAGCCAACTATACACAAGAAGAATTAGCTGAAAAATTATCGTTATCTCCTAGATATATTAGTCAATTAGAACGTGGAATTGCATTTGGAAGTGCAACCACTATTACTAACGTTTGCAAGGCTTTACAAATAGACTCTAATTTTCTATTTTGTGATGTGATTAATAACGATAAACCAGTTTTAGATGATATTACAGATGACAAATTTTTGGAAAATTATCTGAAGTTAGATAATTATAACAAAATGGTAATATCCATACTTACAAATGAATTAATTAAATTTCAAGATAAAAATAGTAATGAAAAAAATGCCTAATTGGTTTCCCAGTTAGACATTTTTTAATTTGTTTCTACTGCTTTTATTATTGTTCTATGCTTACTATCTAATGTACAAGTAATTAAAGTGATTTCTTTTCTTCCTTCTGTTAATTGTGATGTACAACTAACATCTGTTGGATCTACTACATATTGATTATAAACCATGTATTTAATTGTTTTTCCAGATAAATCTGTAACATCAATTGTATCTCCAATTTCTAAGGTTGATAATTTACTAAAAAATTTCGTATTTCTATAGTTATGACCTACTATGCAAAAATTTCCAATTTCATTTGGTTGTGGTCCCCAAAACTTTGTTAGAGAAATTTTTAATAATGCTTCTGTTTCTTCGGCTGAGTGTGTCTTCCCATCTAAGATAGGATATTTAATATTTAGTTTTGGTATACTAATTGTTGCAATAGTTGTATATTTATAACCATTGTTTGTTTGTTTGACATCTCTATTGACTACTATTGGCTTGTTTTGAGGGGTGTTTTCTACTTCCGCTTCTCGACTCTGCTCTTCTCCATCTTGAATATTGTCATTTAACACAACTACTAAAACATTATTATCTGCAACAGTTGTGTCTTCTTCTGGTATGTTTAAGTTTGCCAAAATTTCTTGAGATACTTCTTCACTTTTATTTCTATCATATTCTGCATAAATATAGGCTGAAACTAAAATGCACAACACAAAAACTGATAAGAAAAATTCAACTTTATATATTTTCTTTTTTCTTTTCAGTTCAGGTGTGATATATAGTTTTTTTGTAATCAAAATCTGATTCATTCTAATCTCCCTATTTATACTTCTATATTATTATAACATAAAACCGCTTTCTTGAAAATAGTTTTTTATTATTTTAATGGAAAAGCCAATTTAGTAATATTGGCATAATCTTGAAGACTTAAATTTTCTGGTCTAATTTTAATAGGTAGATTTAATTTTTTTAAGATTTGTTCACCTTGTTCTTTATTTATAAATACTTTTGTATTCACTAATGCATTTAAAAGTGTTTTTCTTCTTTGCATAAATGCACATTTTATAATTCTAAATAAAATTTCTTTTCTTTCTATTTTAACTGGTGGTTCTTTTCTTATTTTTAGTTTTATGACTTTTGATGTCACTTCAGGTTCGGGTAAAAATGAGTTTTTTGGTACTTCTATAATTCCTTCTGCCTTTGAATAATAATAAACACTGTAAGTGATTGCTCCAGTTTCTTTGTCTCCTGGAATTGCAATTAATCTATCTGCAACTTCTTTTTGAATCATAACTGTTATGCTGTCTAAATCTAATTCTTCTTCTAATAATTTCATAATAATTGGGGTTGTAATATAATATGGTAAATTTGCAACTACTTTTACTTTTTTTATTATTTCGTTATTTTTTTCTTGTTCTATAATATTTTTTAAATCTGCTTTCAATATATCTTCATTTAATAGTTCAAAATTTTGATATAAAGAAAATCGATCTTTTAAAATATTAACCATTTTTTTATCTAATTCAATGCAAATAACTTTTGATGCCTTTTCTAATAGATATTTAGTTAATGTTCCCAAGCCTGGGCCAATTTCAATTACTAAATCTTCTTTTGTTATTTCACTAGAATCTACTATTGTTTTAATTACTTCTTCATTAATTAAAAAGTTTTGTCCTAATGACTTATTTGCCCTAATGTGATATTTATTCATAATAAATTTAGTTTCTTTTAAAACATCTTCCACTTAAAAATATTCTCCTTTTATAATTTTACTCTATACTATAATATATAACAATTTCTTTAATTTTTCAACTTATATTGATTTTTAAGTATTTTTAATATAAAATATATTTACAAACTTATAGCAAAAGAGGTTTATTATGAAAAAAAATAATAAAGTTGTAAAAATGAAAAAAGCAATTGAATCAAAAAATTTAATACACATAAGTAAATTAAAGGTTTTTCTGGTTTTTACTGTTTTAATATTTTTAGCTTTAATTATTAGGATTGGATTTATTCAATTTGTTCAAGGTAATTTTCTAAAGGAGCAAGCCTATCAACAGCAAACTATTAATCAAATTATTAGTCCAAAACGTGGTAATATTTACGATTCAACGGGTAAAGCTATTGCTATTGGCGCACAAGTAGATACTATAACTATTAATCCTGCAAAAATCGTAAAAGATAATGATGTTGATACAAAAGATTATAAAGAAAAAGTAGCAAGAGGTTTATCTGAAATTTTTGAATTAAACTATGATGAAGTGCTACAAAAAGTAAATAGTAATTCACAAGTAGAAACTATTATTAAAAAGGTAGAACAAGAAAAAGTTGATAAATTAAAAGATTGGATGAAAACAAATGAAATTACAGTTGGAATTAATATTGATGAAGATACCAAAAGATACTATCCATATGATAATGTTGCATCTAGTGTAATTGGCTTTTGTGGAAGCGATAATCAAGGTTTAAGTGGTATTGAAGCTACTTGGGAGTCTGTTTTAACAGGTACTCCACGGAAAAATTGTAAGTTCTAAAGGTAGCAATCAACAAGAAATTCCAAATAGTGAAAAAACTTATATTTCCGCAGAAAACGGCAGTGACTTAACACTTACAATTGATTTAAATATACAAACAATTGTAGAAAAGTATTTAAAACAAGCTGTAGAAAACAATAACTGTACTAGAGGCGGAAATGTAATTGCAATGGATCCAAAAACTGGTGATATTTTGGCTATGGCTTCTTATCCAGACTATAATTTAAATACCCCTTACACTCCAAACGAGGTTTTAGCAAAAACTTATGATTCACTTACTACAGAGCAAAAAAGTGAGGCTTTATATAAGATGTGGTCTAATAAGTCTGTAGCAGAAACATATGAACCTGGTTCTACATTTAAAATAATTACAGCATCTGTTGCATTAGAAGAAAATATTACTTCTACTGATAAAGCTAATGATTTTTTCTGTCAGTCTTATGAAATTGTTGCTGATAGGAGAATTAACTGCTCTAGCACTACAGGTCATGGTTATCAAACTTTAAGAAAAGCATTAATGAATTCTTGTAACCCTGCTTTTATTCAATTGGGACAACGAATTGGAGCTCCAACTTTATATAAATATTATAATGCATTTGGATTATTTGATTCTACTAATTCTGGATTATATGGCGAACAGGCTGGGCTTTTCCATAATTTAGATAATGTAGGAGCTGTAGAACTTGCAACTATGTCATTTGGACAAAGAATTAATATTACCCCACTTCAACTAATTACTGCTGTTTCTTGTGTAGCAAATGATGGTATACTTATGAAACCTCGTATTGTAAAGGAAATTACTAACACAGATACTTCTACTGTAACAGAAGTTCCTGTTACACAAGTTAGACAAGTAATATCAAAACAAACTGCTGAACAAGTAAAAGATATGATGGAATCTGTTACAACAAATGGTACTGGAAGAAATGGAGCAGTATCTCGGTTATTCAGTAGGTGGAAAAACTGGTACTTCTGAACCTCCAGTAGGAAAACCAGAAGACGGATATGTTGCTTCTTATATAGCAATTTCTCCTGTAGAAGATACTCGGCATTGTTCTTCTTGTTACTTTATATAATCCTCAAGGAAAAAATGGTCATCAAGGTGGCTCACTTGCAGGTCCAGTTGTATCTCAAATACTATCTGAAGTTTTACCTTATATGGGTGTACCTTCTGATCAAGATTCTTCTAGTTCAACTAACCCTGCTAACAGCATAGTAGTTCCAGATGTTAGAAATAAAACAGTTGCTGAAGCAGAAAAAATATTGCAAGCTGCTGGATTTAATACAAAAGTGTATGCAGATGGAGATCACAACACATTGCTTGTTCAAGATCAAACTCCAAAGCCTGGAAATTCTCTTCCAAAAGATTCTATTATTGTACTTTATGGTCAAGGAAGCAGTGTTTCAACTTCTGTTTCTGTTCCAGATTTAAAAGGAATGAATGTCTCTCAAGCAACTAGTGAATTAAAATCTAAAAATCTAAATATTAGTGTAGAAGGCTCTGGTAATGTTATTTCTCAAGATTATGCAATAGGTGAATTAGTGCAAGAAGGTACTATTGTAAAGGTAACTTTGAAGCCAGTTTTAGCAAATGGTCATTAATTTAAAATAGATTGATATAAAGATTGTTGATAGAAATATTTTTCAACAGTCTTTTTTTATTCCATGATTTCATTGTTCCAAAATTCTTCTAATAGGTTATCTAGTTTTTTTATTTTATTGACTTTTCCAAACATACTTAATAAAAATGAATTAGTTTGTCCACACAAGTAGGCCATCCAAATATCTCTTTTAGTTATATTTTGATAATCATTTATCTTAAATTTTGGCAATTCTATTACATATAATTCAATTTTATTATTTACTTTAGATGGAATAGTAATTTTATTGAAATATTCTCTTGAATTTAAGTAATTAAAGTCTAATAAATTAATTGTAATTGTTCTTGCGGGTTTTCTATTGTCTTGATATTCTAATTGATTAGAATGAATTTGCGCATAATATAATAGCATTTTATTTTGTGCATAATATCCATCTATAAATTGAATACCTATGTTTAATTCTTCTTGATTTTCTAATGTGACTCTCATATCTGCAATTCCAAAGTTTTCTTCTAATGGTAAATAGTTAGACTTAGATTCTAAATATGGATTTAATTTTATTTCTTTGATTTTTATTTCTAAAAATGTTTCTATAAAATCTTGCAAAATATCTAAATTGTCTTTTGAATTTAAAACTTTTCGTAATACTCTATTACTTTTTGATACAAATTTTCTGTTCATGTTTTTATTTTTAGTGCACTAATATTTTTCCTCCTTACAATATGATTTTTAAATTATATAATTTATTAAAAGTATAATTTCTATGTGCTTAATTTGTCAAGACATTTTCTTTAATTTTTCTCACTTTTCATCGCAATTTTCGACATATTTCGAGCTTTTGGAGCAAAAAATACCTTTTGGTATAATATATATATCAAAAAAAATAAAGATAAGAAATTTTATCTCTTAACTTTATTTTCTATAATTATACAAAATTTATGACATTCCCCATTTTGCTTTTATTTAATATAAAGTACAACGCGAAATCCAACACTGATACCATAGTCAGTGATTACATCGCCACCGTTCGCACGTACAACTGGGTCGTCTGTCCCACGGTAATAGAAGCTACCGGCCACAAGGAACAACGTACATTGTTTCGCTATTTATGTTGTGTCCTGTTGTCCATTCCCACATATTTCCTGCCATATCATATATATTATAATTTTTAACGTCTTCGCTTGCTCCTGTTGGAAGTTCTATTTTGTTTTCTCCTCCAAGTTCTGTGTTTTGATCTCCTGCCTTTGCCATTACTGGTCCTTTTTTATAATTTGTTGCATAAACCCAAGTTGTAGTATACGCATGTTGTGCCCAAAAACCTTCTATCTCTTTGTTATATACACTGCTATTATTTGAATAATTCCCCCATGAACTTGAATCTATTATACTTTTTCCTGTTTTAGTCACATTAGCACCATATATATTTTCACATATATGATTCCATGCTTGCAAATCTACTAAATAACTTCTGACTGATGAACTTCCTTTATACATATTTTCTGCTACTATTTTTGCATTTGGTTGTGTTATACAATTCCATGCTTGTACTCCCTTTTTACTTACTGGTGATAGTCCTTTTACTGATGTAAGTCCTTCATTGTCCGTAGCCCCTCTTCCTGTTACATTATATTTTAAATTATCCCCCTCGCTATCTGGCGCTGTATAAAATGATGCATTTGATGGTATTCCTGCCTCATATCTTCCTATATAGAATCCTCCATATTTTTTTATGCTTTCTTCTGCTACCTCTGTTTGCTTTTTTTCCCAGTTTTCTGTTATTTCACTTATTGTTGTATTATCTACTCCATTTATTTCATATAATGCATTTATATTACTTATGTCTTGCTCTGTGTAATCATCTCTCCATGCTGAGCCATCTCCTCCTCCATTTGAATAATATTCTGCATTATGGCTCCATCCATTTCTTTTTACTGCATTCTTTGCATTTTGATATTGCGTTATTGTACATGGTATCCATACAAATTCATTTCCATCATTTTTTATTACTAACCCATTTGCTATTTTTTGCTCTTCTTTTTCTTCTGATACTGCAAATCCTTCTGGAATTGTTGCTACATCTACTCCATCTGTGTAATTATACTTTTTTGTTTCTTTTGCTTCTTCTCCTGGTTTTAATGCATCTTCTAAAGAAGTGCTTGTATCTCCTGAGATTAGTATTTTATATCCATTGTATTCTACTACTGCTGGCAATGTTTCTATTTTATTTTCCGCTGATAATGGCTGTTCTTTGTAGTTTACTCCTGATAAATGGCTTAATAAATTTGAATTTAAGTCTTCTATATTTATATTTCCACTATTATCTAAACTTCCTAATACTTCTATTTGCACCTCTTCTTCTGCTGTTTTTTCATTTGTTAAGTCTTTTGCATTTTGTGCTTTGGCTAAAATTCCGTTATCTCCTGTTAATGTTGCAATACTTACTCCTGCTAAGATTAATAATACTATTATTGTGATTACTAGCGCTATTAGTGTTATTCCTTTATTTACTTGTTTTAATTCTTCTTTTTTCATTTGTTTTTCAACTTCTTTCTTTTTATTTTACAATTATTTTATTGAAATTCCAGTCTTTATGTCAATATGTTATGATATAGTTTTTAATTTTGACTTTCTATCTATGTTTTAAAAAAATAAAGATAAGAAATTTTATTACAATCTCTTAACTTTATCTATTTCTTTTTCATGTTTTTTCCAAGCATATAACGATATATGCTTCTTATATTGTCATTTGTTTATATTTATTTTTTAACATTAAAATCACTCAAACTACTTGTATTTTCTACGTTTTCATTATATCATTTAAACGCTTTTACTAGTATTTTGAGTGATTTTTTTTTAGTTTCCTTTATTTACATAGCTTAACTTTTTAAACAATTTCAGTACAAAGCTGGTCGAAAAGAATAGCCGCTGTAGGCAATGGTCGTATAGCAGTTGTTGCGGTAAGAAGCTGGATAAGAACTGCCTTCGTAGAAATAGCCTCCTCTACTGTTACAAGGCCCATAAGTAGTCTCGGTTGCATGTTCTAAAATCCATTCAAATTCATTTCCTGCAAAATCATATATATTTAGCTTTTTTGTTTTGTCTGATGCCCCTGTTGATAATAAGATATCACTACTAGCTGGTTTTTCTATTGTAATAGTACTCCATTGGCTAGAATTATATTGTTTTGCATTTTCACTATTAATTCCAACTGTTTGATTTTTATAGTTTCCCCATTCTCCACTATCCGAATTAATGCTTGCTATTATACTTTCCCTATTGCTTCCTTCTTGTTTTTTTACTTCCTTTTCTTCTATAAACTTACACACTAAATCCCATTGTATTCCAAATAATAAACTACTTGTTTTACTACTATCTGGTGTCATTTCTTTTGCTAATTTTTGTGCTTCACTACATGTTACAAAATTATATGGTATTGCATCTTTTTTGCTTATTGCTTTTGGTACAGTAGAAACATTATCAATTCTTGCACTTGCAGTTGTTCTTCCTAATTTTAAACTTTCTTCATCTGTTCCCGTTGTTCCTTCTATTCCTGCTTCATATCTTCCTATCCAAAATCCTCCATTTTTGTATACACTTTTTATCATTTTTTGATATGTTTCTTTATATTGACTTAATGTTAATCCACATCCTGTATCTAATTCTTTTTGTCTTTCTTCTGTTGCTGTTTCTTCTGTTACAACATTATGAGTACTACCTGTTCCAGTATCTACATACCATTCATCTGTCCAATAATATCCTTGTCCTACTTTTCCTTCCGTATATGGGGCTGCATATGCTTTTAGCGCTGCTGTTATGGAATCACACTTTGTTTGGTCAGTTTCGGCATATCCTGTTTCATTTTCAAATGTTAAACCATCTGGCATTTTTGACTGTAATTTTGGCACTTCTATCCATACCCATTCATTTCCGTTTTTGTCTACTGCAATTAACCCTTCATCAACTGTACTTTCTCCTTCTTTTCTTGTTGGTGCCATTCCTGCTGGAATTGTTACTCCATTATACTCTGTTTCTTCAAAATTCATATTTGCTTCTGCTTGTAGTAACTTTTGTGTTTCTTCCTTTTCAGCTACGTCATTTTTCTCTTTTGCTGTTTGTGCCTTTACCAAAATTCCATTATCCCCTGTTAATGTCGCAATACTCACTCCTGCCAATATTAGCAAAACAATTATTGTAATTACCAACGCAATTAATGTTATTCCTTTATTTGTTTGGTTTAATTGTTCTTTTTTCATTTGTTTTTTCAACTTCTTTCTTTTTATTTTACAATCATTTTATTGAAATTTCAGTCTTTATGTCAATATGTTATGATATAGTTTTTAATTTTGACTTTCTATCTAATTTTAAAAAACTAAAAAAATAAAGATAAGAAATTTTACATCTCTTAACTTTATTTTCCATTAATTATGAACCATCTTTTGTTTGCATAGCCTGACTTTTAAACAATTTCAATATAAAGCTGGTCGAAACGAATAGTAGTCGTTGGCAGTGGTCGCATAGAAGTAGCTGCGGTAAGAAGATGGAATAGCAGACCTATCATTGTAGAAACTGCCTCCTCTACCGCTACGAGGATAGTCAGTATCCGCGGTTGCATGTTCTAATGTCCATTCATATTCATTTCCTGCTAAATCATATATATTTAATCTTTTAGTTGTTTCTGATGCTCCTGTTGATAGTAAAGTATCAGCTCCATTATTATCATGTGATAATTTTTTTCCTGATATTTTGTTCCATGTTTTATCTTTAGAAGAATATCCTTTTGCATTATTGCTTGTTATGTCTAAGTCTACATTAGCATAATTTCCCCAATTTTTACTATCTGCATTAATATCTGCTTGAGGTACTCCTCCTCTTACTTCTAAAAATTTACATACTAAATCCCATTGTATTCCAAATAATAAACTACTTGTTCTACTACTATCTGGCGTCATTTCATTTGCTAATTTTTGTGCTTCACTACATGTTACATAGTTATATGGGATTGCATCTTTTTGACTTATGGCTTTCGGTGAAGTTGAAATATCTATTTTCGCACTTGAACTTATTCTTCCTAATTTTAAACTTTCTTCATCTGTTCCCGTTGTTCCTTCTATTCCTGCTTCATATCTTCCTATCCAAAATCCTCCGTTTTTGTATACACTTTTTATCATTTTTTGATATGTTTCTTTATATTCATTTAATGTTAATCCACATCCTGTATCTAATTTCTTTTGCTCTGATGTTGCTGTTTTTTCTGTTACAACATTATGATTATCACTTGTTCCAATATCTAAATACCATTCATCTATCCAATTATATCCTTGTCCTTTTTTTCCTTCTGTATATGATTTTGCATATTCTTTTAATGCCGTTGTTATGTCTTCACAATTCTTTTGATCAGCTTCAGAATAACCCATTTCATTCGTAAATGTTAAATCTGATGGCATTTCGCTTTTTGGTACTTCTATCCATACCCATTCATTTCCATTTTTATCTACTGCAACTAATCCTTCAGCAATTGTACTTTCTCCTTCTTTTCTTGTTGGTGCCATTCCTGCTGGAATTGTTACTCCATTATATTCTGTTTCTTCAAAATTCATATTTGCTTCTGCTTGTATCAACTTCTGTGTTTCTTCTTTTTCTGCTGCATCATTTCTCTCTTTTGCCGTTTGTGCCTTTGTTAGTATTCCATTATCTCCTGTCAAAGTTGCAATACTCACTGATGCTAAAATTAACAATACAATTATTGTAATTACCAACGCAATTAATGTTATTCCTTTGTTTGTTTGGTTTAATTGTTCTTTTTTCATTTGTTTTTTCAACTTCTTTCTTTTTATTTTACAATCATTTTATTGAAATTTCAGTCTTTATGTCAATATGTTATGATATAGTTTTTTATTTTGACTTTCTATCTAGTTACTACTCAGCCCTAAATCATAAAAAGGTAGCCCTATTCACTAAAAAATTGTGACGGGGTTACCTTTTTCTATATTGACATGTTCTTTAAAATAATCTATCCCTTGTTTCTTACAGGTACTTATAATAGAACGTATATTACAGTAATCTTTTATCCCTCTGTAACTTCTATGGCATCCAGATACTTTTTTCTTCGTTTTTATTGGTCTTAAATATCTTTCTGATAGATTATTATCAAATGGAACTTTTAAATCATATGCATATAATAAGTGATTTTTTGGGTTATTTCATAATCGTTACTGTCTATATTTTTATTTTGCATAGATTTTTAATATTAAATTTCCTTTTTATGCTTAGATCTTTTGATTTTTTAGCTATAAATTTTAGTTGTTGTTTTTTGCTAAATTTTGTAGTTCTTTTTGTGATAATCCTGTTGCTTTTTTTATGTCTTCTATATCTATTCCCAATTTTAGAAGATTTTTAGCAATTCTTAAAATGCCCTGTTTAATTCCTTCTTTAATTCCTTCTTTAATTCCTTCTTGCCTGCCCTCTTTTCGTCCTTCTCTTCTTTGTTTTTCATTTTCTTTTCTGATTACTTCTAGTATCATATCGTTTCCCTCCTTTTTCAATTTTTTTAACAATTTTTCTTGATTTTCGATGCTTATTCTTTCTTTTAATATTAGTTTTATTATTCTTTTTAATATGTTTCTTTTTTCTTCTTGTTTCTCTTTTTTTATTACTCTTTCTAATATTTCTATTAATTCTTCCTCTGTTTTTATTTTTTCTAATAACATCATTGTTGATAAAAACAATTTGTCCTTTTCCAATTCTTCTTTTGTGTAATCATTTACATCTAATACATAATAGTTCCCTAATTTTATTTGTTCTGACTCTGTTAATTTTTCTTGACATTCTTCTATGTATTTTTCAACATCCCATTTTCTGCTTCCGGTATATATTACTATTGGTATTACTCTTGGCAGTTTATGATCTTTTTTAGTCATTTTCTTCCCTACTATTGCTTTACTTATTATTCCTGTTTCATATTCCAATATTCTTTTTGGCATTGCATAATCTACTTTGCTTTGATGCTCTATCAAAAAGTATATTTGCTTTGTTTTCATTTTGTATACAATATCAGATTCACTGTCTTGAAACATATAATTTATATATTCATTATCATATTTTTCTATTTCTTCTTCTTTTATTTCCTCTTTTAATTTTAAAATTCTATTTAATAGCCCTATTACTTCTTTCTTTTCTTCTAATACTATTTTAAATATTTTATCGTGTGGCTGATGTACTTTATATGTGGATTTTTTACTTTTGGTGCTTACTTCTAATGCTCCTCGTTGTTCTTTTGTTTTTAATTTTTCGTATTTTAAATAATCTTGATAGTTGAATTCTTTCAAATTGTTTCTTCCTCCTTATTATAATTCTTTTTGATTTGTTTGTCAATGTTTATTTTTAAGTAAAGTAATGAATATTTTTCATTTGTGTCTTGTTCCTTGCTTTTTTCTTAGTTTTTAATTTGAATTTTTTTGGATTTTTTGATTTTGAATAAAAAATAAAATCTTGATTTTAAAAATTCTTTGAATTTTTTGATTGTATGTTTATGTTAATACTTTTTTATAAAATTGTCAATAGTTTTTGGAAATATTTTACATTTTTTCACATAAATAATTGTATTTAAATTTTTATTTAATTATAAAAATATTTTTACACGCTATATACTATGATATTGTCATTTTTTATATTCTAACATTAAAATCACTCTAAATACTCGTATTTTCTGCACTTTCTTGATCTCGTTTTAGTGATTTTTTACTAGTATTTTGAGTGATTTTTTTTAGTTTCTTCTATTTACATGACTTGACTTTTTAAACAATTTCAGTACAAAGCTGGACGAAACGAATTGTTGCAGTAGGTTTCAGTCGTAACGTTGTAGCCGCGGTATGAAGCTGGAGTAGTAGAACCGTTATTGCTAAAGCCGCCTCCTCTAGGGCTACAAGGACTGTAAGTATTCGCGGTAGCATGTTCTAATGTCCATTCATATTCATTTCCTGCTAAATCATATATATTTAGCTTTTTAGTTGTTTTTGATGCTCCTGTTGATAGTAAAGTATCATCTTTGTTATTATTATCATATGATAATTTTTTTCCTGATATTTTATTCCATGTTTCATCCTTATAAGAATATCCTTTTGCATTATCACTTGTTATTACCAAATCTACATTACTATAATTGCCCCATGTTTTACTATCTTCATTAATATCTGCTTGAGGTACTCCTCCTCTTACTTCTAAAAATTTACATACTAAATCCCATTGTATTCCAAATAATAAACTACTTGTTCTACTACTATCTGGTGATAATTCCTTGGCTAATGTTTCTGCTTGGCTAACTGTTACATAATTATATGGTATTGCATCTTTTTGTATTATTACTTGTGTTGTGTCTATAGGATTTTCTTTTGCTGTTCTTGCATTACTTAAATCATTTCCTGTTGTTCCTTCTATTCCTGCTTCATATCTTCCTATCCAAAATCCTCCATTTTTGTATACACTTTTTATCATTTTTTGATATGTTTCTTTATATTCACTTAAAGTTAATCCACATCCTGTTTTTAATTCTTTTTGATTAGTTTCTGCTGTATTCTCTGTTACTATTATATCCTCTCCATCTTCATTATCTTCCCCGCTATCTGCATACCATTCATCTGTCCAATTAAATCCTTGTCCTTTTTTTCCTTCTATATATGATGCTGCATATTCTTTTAGTTCTGCTGTTATGGAATCACAATTTGTTTTGTCTTCTTCAGAATATCCTGTTTCATTTGCAAAAGTTAAATCTGCTGGCATTTCTGATTTTGGTACTTCTATCCATACCCACTCATTTCCATTTTTATCTACTGCTACTAATCCTTCAGCAACTGTACTTTCTCCTTCTTTTCTTGTTGGTGCCATTCCTGCTGGAATTTTTACTCCATTATATTCTGTTTCTTCAAAATTCATATTTGCTTCTGCTTGTAGCAACTTTTGGGTTTCCTCTTTTTCTTCTACGTCATTTTTCTCTTTTGCTGTTTGTGCCTTTTTCAAGATCCCATTATCACCTGTTAAAGTTGCAATACTCACTGCTGCTAAGATTAATAACACTATTATTGTGATTACTAGCGCTATTAGTGTTATTCCTTTATTTACTTGTTTTAATTCTTCTTTTTTCATTCGTTTTTTTCAACTTCTTTCTTTTTATTTTATAATCATTTTATTAAAATTTCAGTCTTTATGTCAATATGTTATGATATAGTTTTTAATTTTGACTTTCTATCTATATTTTAAAAAACTAAAAAATAAAGATAAGAAATTTTATTACATCTCTTATCTTTATTTTCTATAATTATACATATTCTATTATTTTATATAAAGCACGATGCGGAACCCAACGTGGATGCCATATTCAGCGAGCTCATTGTTACCGCTTGCACGCACAACTGGGTTGCCTGTTCCATAGGCATTGAAGCTACCGGCCACGAGCAACATTGAACATTGTTTCGCCATTTATGTTGTGTCCTGTTGTCCATTCCCACATGTTTCCTGCCATATCATATATATTATAATTCTTGAAGTCTTCACTTGACCCTGTTGGAAGTTCTATTATATTTACTTGATCTTCTGTTTCATCTTTTTTTGTATTTCCTTTTACATTTACAGCACCTTTGCTATAAGTTGAACTTGTAAGTAATCCCCATGGTAAAGATCTATATCCATGATTTGCCCATAATCCTTCGACAGTTTTTTCAAACACACTTTCATTATCTATATAATTTCCCCATGCTGTTGAATTATTTATATCTTTTCCAGTTTTTCCGTATATATTTTCACATATATGATTCCATGCTTGTAGATCTACTAAATAACTTCCTACACTTGATTCTTCTGAACTTGCTTTATACATGTTTTCTGCTACTATTTTTGAGTTTGGTTGTGTTATGCAATTCCATGCTTGTACTCCCTTTTTGCTTACTGGTTTTAAATTTTTTACTATATTTAAACCTGCCTCATTTGTTTGTCCTCTGTTGTCTATATTATATGTTAAATCTGTTCCTTCTGGATTTCTATAAAAATCCTTTGCTTCTTCTGGTATTCCGGCTTCATATCTTCCTATATAAAAGCCTCCATATTTTTTTATGCTTTCTTCTGCTACTTCTGTTTGTTCTTTTTCCCAATTTGCTGTTATTTCATTTATGGCTTCTGTTTTATATACTGCATTTATATTACTTATGTCTTGCTCTGTGTAATCATCACTCCATGCTAAGCCATCTCCTCCATTTGTGTAATATCCTGTATCATGGCTCCATTCATTTCTTTTTACTGCATTTTTTTCATTTTGGTATTGTGTTATTGTGCATGGTATCCATACAAATTCATTTCCGTCTTTTTTATTTTTTATTACTAATCCATTTGCTATTTTTTGCTCTTCTTTTATTTCTGATACTTCAAATCCTTCTGGAATTGTTGCTACATCTACTCCATCTGTGTAATTATACTTTTTGGTTTCTTTTGCTTCTTCTCCTGGTTTTAATGCATATTCTAAAGAAGTGCTTGTATCTCCTGAGATTAGTATTTTATATCCATTGTATTCTACTACTGTTGGTAAGTTTTCTATTTTATTTGTTTCTGATAATGGTTCTCCTTTATAGTTTACTCCTGTTAAATTACTTAGCAAATTTGAATTTAAGTCTTCTATATTTATATTTCCACTATTATCTAAACTTCCTAATACTTCTATTTGCACCTCTTCTTCTGCTGTTTTTTCATTTGTTAAGTCTTTTGCATTTTGTGCTTTTGCAAGTATTCCATTATCTCCTGTCAAAGTTGCAATACTCACTGATGCTAAAATCAATAACACTATAATGTTTAGTATGTTATCGATGGTTAGGCTGTAGAAAATCAGACTGGCATAAACTATTGGACCAGCCTGACCATCTATAACATTCATAGTAGTAAATTGCGGTAACTTTAAACAACTTGCTATGGGTTTTCTATTTTTTCCTCTCACTTCAATTTTGTCTCCTTTTGTTTTTTTTATCAAATAAAAAGTTTCCCCATTTTTTTTGATGAAAATTTAAAAGAAAAAATAATTGGAAAAAATAAAAAATAAATTATCCACA